>NZ_BAAGZJ010000004.1:0-159826 GCF_054778635.1 Nocardiopsis nanhaiensis | reverse complement strand
CCTGCTCTTCCCGAGGCCGCGTGGATCAACGAACCGGACACCGCACCTACCGCGCAGCACAGCGCTGACCTGTGTGAAGCGGCCTGACGATCACCTACCCCTGTCCGATTCGACTTGACACACTCCGATCGCCAACGTGCCCCAGCTCCCAGTCCAGCCACGCAGTGATCTCCCCAGTCGCCTCATCGAAAAGGAAGTTTCCGCTGCGAAAGTCTCCGTGGACGATCCCAACCCGATCCGTGGCGGGAAGGTTGTCCGCCATCCAAGTCGCGGCTACGTCCATGACCGCATGGTCCTGACCGCGGTCCAGCTCCCACACCGAACGCTCCATGTTGAGCCGCTCCCGTGCCGCCTGGGTCGTCCCTGTGCCCGGCACCCACACGGCCGGCGACGCCAGGTGCCCAACATCGAGGTTGTGCATCGATGCCAGGTGCTCAACGATCTGCGGCGCCAGCTTGGCTCGGAGATCGGGATCGAAGCCCGTACCCAGACCCGACACATTCCCGTCCTTCGTCGCAGACGGTTTCGTGACGCCATGAACGAACGAGTAGATCAGTGCCGGGTCTGGAAGCTCCTCACCCAGGGGTCCGCCCAGAGCGCTTTGGGAACGGGGAGCGCGGACGCGGATGCTTTGCAGATCTCAAATTCGGTCTGCTTGTAGGTGGTGTTCAGTGTCTCCGGCGGGTCAATGCTCAGGAGAAGACGGTCCTGGACCCTTCCGCGACTAGGCGCCTGCCAGTCGAGGGTGAAGCCGATCTGGATCTTCGAGGCGCCTCCCGTAATCCAACCGACGTCGGAGACGGTGAAGTCCCCCGCAACGCGCGATTCGAGGAACCGGCTAAGGCAGCGGTGCACGTCGTCGAGGTCCAGCGGGGACCAACTCCCGCCCGAGCGCCGCTGGTACCTGATGTCGAGAGCCTTCTGGCTCACCGGATCAGTGGGGAACTTCCGTTTTACTGCTGCGACCTGATCGGACGTCGGATAGTCGTTCTCTGCCACTGGTGTGGTGGTCATCCCTGATCTCCTTCGGTGAGGGATAGGCGGGCCGCGCGCCCGTGGCGTGAGCGTCTAGCTGCTAGAAATTCGATCCCCCAGACGTCGGCCATCAGCCCGTGGGCCACGCGCCCGTCGAATTCGTAACGCATCAGCGCCTGGTTGGTCAGGTAGGAAGGGCTGAAGGTGTACCAAGGTGTGGCCGCCTTGGCGACCCCGATGAATTCGTAGGTGCGCCCCCGCTCGTCGGTCACGCTGATCCGGTTGGAAGTCGGCAGCATGTTGACGTGCTCGGCTTCCATCGTGGCGGCGGTGATGCCGTAGGTCTTCCCACGGTCATAGACGTAGCCGAAGCGTAGGGGGGCGCAGACGATATCGTCGTCGACCAGGTCCATCCCCATCACCAGATGGATTCCGAAATCCTCGTCGAACGGGATGTGGAGGTAGGTGAGCGCCGCCTCGCCCAACTCGGTGCGGGTTCCCCAGCTACGGTCGAACCCGCCCATCGCGTCGACCTCGTAGGTCTTACCTCGCAGTCGCAGGGCACCCCGAACGCGCCCCACGTAGTCGAGGTGCCCGCCCGCCCAGGCGTCGCCGAGCCCGAGGTCGCGGTGCTTATTGGAAACGTTCAACAGCGGGTTCTCCGCAGGATCGTTGGGATCCCAGGCCGCCATGCAACCGGTGAAGTCGAGGTCGAACTCGCAGACGCCGTTGAGGCTGGTGTAAGTGAACCGGTAGTCGGTGGGTGGACCGTACGCATCGACGGAAAGGCCATTCTCCAGTTCGAACTTCGCCATCGACGGAGGGCACGGCGTGTGCATGTGCGGATCCGTGAAGTCGGCCGTGAACGGCTCCGGGTTGATCCCCTGGACGACATTGATCGACGAGATCGTGGCTCCGACGTTCGGACGCGCCAAGAGGTAGACGTTCCCGTACATACGTTCCTCGGGGATCGCGAACCAGAATCCGATGCTCTCGGCCCACCGCGTCAGTGAGGAGTCGTTCTTGTGGAACTCAGCATCCTTGGGCCCGATCATGACTCCACTCCGCTAACGCTGCCGAGCAGCTCCCCGACCGGTTGCACAGAGCCCGGATCAGGATCGAATCCCATCGGGAGAAACCACGCCCGCTCCAGTGCGACCCGAGCGTGCGAGGCACTCACGACGGCCTGCTCAAGAGCCGGAGCCGCCTCCTCGGTGACCAACTCGAACGCCTCTGAGGCCAACGCCTGGATGCGCGCGGAGGAGCGGCGTACGCGTTCGCCAGCGCCTTCCCTGCCCTGTAGGAGCCGCTCCGCCTCGTCCAGCTCCTCACGCATAGCGGCGGCGGACTCCGTCGGCAGATGGGGTTCCACCGCGCGGCCGACCCCCAGATCGTCCTCGAGGTCACGCCACTCTCGCGCCGCTACGTAGGCCATCCGATCACGCACTAGGGCGAGATATGCGATCGAGAGCATCAACTGCTGCTGTGCGAGCGGATCCTCGTCCGCGACAGCAGGCGCCACGATCGTTGTCAGGGAGCTCGAGACGGCCTGCAGCGCGTTCTGCAATTGTTCCGTCATCATTCCTCCACAGTTAGAAGTCGAAGTAGCTGTTGGGACAGGACCGGCGTCATGCCCCTAACCCAGGCAAGCAGCACATTCTGATGGGTCTTGCCGAGGAACGAGATACGTGTTGCGGTGGCCAGCGTGGCCACCAGTAGCTGGTGTGTGTTGGCGACCTTGTAGTAATGCAGGCGATTCCGGTCGACAGGGAGGCCGGAGGCCTCCTCGTAGCGGGCGAGGAAGTCTTCCTCGGTGAAAAGCCCGCTCACCAGGTACATGCCGGTCTCCGGGTCGGTGTGGCCGAATGTGGCATCGGTGACCCAGGCGAGGTCGCGGTGGCGGTCACCCAAGTGGGTGTACTCCCAGTCGAGCCACGCGGTGATCCGCGCATCCTGCTCATCGAAGAGGAAGTTTCCGCTCCGGTAGTCACCGTGCAGCAGACTCACCCGGTCGACCGTGGGTAGGTTGCGCCCCAACCAACTGGCGGCGGCGTCGACCAGGCGGAAGTCCTCGCTCCGGTCCTCCTCCCAAACCCGTCGGTACTGGTTGAGCTTCCAACGAGGGGCGTCCACGGTGTCCACAGCCGGCTTGTCGAAAGAAGGAAGCTCCAGCGACCCGACCTCGAGGGTGTGCAATGCCGCGAGGTGGCTGACGAACTGCTCCCCAAGCGGGCGGCGCAGGTCCGGACCAAAGTTCGTCCCCAACCCACTGACTGCCCCCGAGTCGGTCAGTTCCGGCTTCGCAACGCCAGCCATGCGGGTGTAGACGAGTGCGGGCTGCAGAAACCACCGGGCCTCCTCGTCCAGCCAGAGCACCCGGGGGACAGGGAGGTGGCCAGAGACGGCCGTGAGGACCTCACCTTCCTGCCGTCGGCTGGTGGCGTTCAGCGACTCCGCCGGGTCCATCCGCACCACGAGATCGTCCGTCACCCGGCCCCGCACCGGGTCGGTCCAGGTGAGGTCGCAGCCGAGCTGGATCTTCGAAGCGCCACCGGCGAACCAGCAAGCGTTGGTGACCTCGAAGCCTGAGCCGATACTGGCCTCGAGCATTGACTCAAAGCAGGCGACGAACTCGTCGAGGCCGATGTGTTGGTAGGCACCGTTGCCCCGCTGCTCAAGCTTGCGGACGAGTTGCCGGTCCAGTTCCGAGTCGATCTCGAACCGCCGACGCATCTCTTCGACGAACTCCTGCGGGGGGTCGTCTCGGAGCGCGAAGTAAGCCCCTGGATCGTTGCGGTGGAGCTCCGACCATCCGGCGCGATCCGAGGTACGCGTTACCCTGCTCATGCTTGCGCCCGCTTACCGTGCCGCGACTTGTGCTTCGCCAGGTAGTCGAGGCCGAGGATGTCCGCCATCTCACCCGTACCAACTATGCCGTCGTGTTCATATCGCATCAGGCTCTGATAGGCGACATCGCGTGGATTGAATGCATGGAACGGGTGAGCTGCAATCGCCGTGCCGCGGAACTCCCAGGAGGTGCCTGCGGAGTCGGTCACTCGGATGACGTTGGACATGGCGAGCATCTCGACGCGCGTCGCTTCGACTGTCGCGCTGACGAGGCTCCGCGTCTCCCCGTGCTGAGTGACGTAGCCGAAGCGCAGGTCGCCGTACCGCACCTCCCCGTCCGGGTCGATCCGCTCGTCGACGGCGAGGTGCATGGAGAAGGCCGGGCCGAAGTTCACCGAGATCCACGCGACCGCCCACGTGCCCAGATCGCGACGCGGACCCCAGCTGTGGTCCATGCCCTCATAGCAGTCGACGGCGTACTCCTGGCCGTGGAGCGTGAGGGTGCCGGTGATATGGCCCTTGGTCTCGAAGTGGCCGGTCGCCCATCCGTCTCCGCGGGTGTCCAGAGTCGCCTTTCCGTCCGCTTCGGTGAGGAGGGCGTTCTGCTCGGGGTCATGCATGTCGAACGGGTCGTGCAGCGCCTGGAAGTTCAGGTCGAACGAGCAGGTCCCCAGGTTGTGCTCATAGGTGAGGTGATAGTCACGGGGCGGGTTCCTGACCTCCACGCTGAGCCCATTCGGCAGCGTGTAATTGGTGAAGTTGTCTGGGCATGGCAGGTGCACCTGGCAGTCAGTGAAGTCGATCTCGTAGGGCTGGCGGCAAATGCCCTGTGCCAGACAGATGCTCGACAGCGCAACCCCCAGGTTGGGCCGCGCTAGCACATAAGCGTTGCCAAGGATTCCCGCCTCGGGAACCGCGAAGATGAGGGCCGTGGTCTCGGTCCAGGACCAGTCCTCGGGGTCTCGCGTATGGAAGTCGACGTCTTCTGATTTGATCACGGAGTCATCTCCCTACTGGGGTGTGAACGCAAAATCGGCTGATTGCTAGGAAAGCCGGAAAGACTCGTCAGCGAATATCCCTCCCAGTGCCTCTCAAGCCCACTCGTTCGACGAAGTATCAAACGAGAGCCACCGCTCGCCGGGCTCAACGGTGGCAAGAAGAGCGCGGGCGCCAATCTCCGCCTTTGTCGGCAGGTCGGTACAGGGTCCACCTCCGGCGCGCGGCCGGATCGGCGACGGCGGCGACAAGGGTGAGTCGATCGGGAGTCTCTGTCACCGCGCTGCTAAGGACATCGCCCACGGTCGACTCAAGCTGCTCCTCGGAGCGTCGGGTTCTCAGTGTGATGCAGGCAACATGGTCGTATGGTACGACACATACTTTAAGTTGAAAAGTATTTTGGTCTAACCTTTTTACTCAAGGCTGCCTGCAGCTGACACACGCGCCCTCACACCCGCAGTGAACTGTGCGTTCGCACTTCTCGCCGCAGGCGTCGCGGGCATGCTGTTCGACCTGGCCGATCGCTCGTTGGCTCACTCGAAGGTGATAGGGGCGCTCAGCCGATTCATAGGTGAGTAGTTCCAAAGGGCCAGGGAGCGCAGGACGAGTCGGCCGGTCCGGTCGTTGTGCCAAATAGGGGCGGTTAGTGCCAGAACACGCTGGAGCACCCGTACCAGCACCCTCCCGAAGTGTGGCCACCGTGTCGTCCCAGGTCCAACTGGCCCTTGAAGATCTGATTGATCGACTCGATCACGTGCCTCAAGGGACGAAACAACGCTGATCCCGCCCGTGCGGCCCACACCCCCGCGGGCCGGACGCAGCAGGGAGAGTCCTGACTGGGACAGCTCTTGTTCGAAGCGGCGTCCCACGTAGTTATGTCCGCGATCAATGTCTGGTTCGGACGCTCGCTCACCAGGCCCGGAGCGGTCTCGAAAATCTCGATTAGCGTGGTGCGCCCGTCGGCCTTAGCGCCAGTCAGGGCGAAAGCGACGGGAGGCCCACCCAGGGTGCACACCAAGTGCAGACGCAGCCCTCAACAGAACCGGGGACGGGAGGCGGAGTACCCGCGCTGGGCCCAGCCGACCAGCTTGGAGCGTTTGACGGTCTCGCGGAAGCGGGCGCACACCACGGGGGTGGAGTCCACCACCCACACATCGTCGGTCCAGGAGCTGGTGTGGGTGGCCAGATGTCGGATGAGGTGGCGGATCAGGTGGGCGGATTTGCGTCAGCGCTTGTTGTAGCCGCTCTGTTGGGTCGGGTAGGGGAACTCTTCGAAGAGACGGGTGCGAGCGTAGCGCAGCTATCGGGTCTCGTTGGTGTAGCCGAGCAGGTCTTGTATAAGGGCCAGAGTAATCAGGTCGGAGTCGGACTAAGGGGGTGGTAGCCGATTCCAGGGCGCCATGGGTCTAGGTCGGGGGCTTCGAGCAAGGTGTGGGTGTGGGTTACTTTGGCGAGGGAGTGCAGGTTCTGCGTCACAAAAAGACCGCGGGCTCCCTCGCCTCATGTTGAGCCCCAGCACCCCTTGGGCTTACCCATCTAGACCAGCGTCGGCTGGTAGCTGTACGAGGGCGACCGCGTGAGGGCGTACTCGAAGATGCCGTAGCCTGCGGTCCCCTCCCAGTCGAAGACACAGCACCGATCGGTCAGCGCCGAGTCCAGTGTCGTGGCATTGACGCTCCCGTCCAGCGGGTAGACGTCATACTCTTCATGGTCGAGCCCGCGGAACTTGCCGTGGTGACCGCCGTACCCTCCACCGGCCATGTATCCGCCCCGGGTCGGAGACTTCGCCGACACGCGGTAAGTGCGACCGGCGGCGGTAGTGACCTGAACGTCGCCGGAGACCAGGTCGTTGTCCGTTGTGAAGGTCAGGGCGTGCTGAACATCGACGACGTCATCCACCTGACCGTCCTCGTGCATGACCGCGCCCTTGAGCAGGCTCCGGCCGCCGGAACGGTCCTCCACCAGGAGGAAGCCGATGGCCCGATCCGGGAACTGAGCCTGGTACCAGGCGTGCAGCCCCTGCCCGCCGGACATGGTACGCACACCGCGGGAACGGTCCCTCCCCCCGTACCAGCCGTTGACGGAGCGACTCTCCCCGTCCAGGGTCAGGGTTCCCTCATATCTTCCGGGCTGAAAAAGGTGGTCGAAGGATGTGGTGTTGCCGTCGGTGTTCTCCACGTCCACAGTGCCGACCCAGTACGGTGCCCGGGCATGCCAGGTCAAGTCCAGTTCCAGGCCGGTGCGGTTCTGGCCGAGCACCAGCCGCCACACCTTGTTGTCCTCCACGGTTTCCCAGCGAAGAGGACCGACCGAAGCGCCGTCGGTGGCGGAGAGCTCGGTGGAGAAGCGCAGGTTGCGTTGCTCGGTGCCGGTGGAAAGCACCACGAAGCCGTCAGCCACGTCCCGGGGCGGGTAGCTGCCGGCTCCTAGGACAAGGGAGGGGGTGGTGCCGTCATCGGGGTGGAGGTTGAACATGAACCGGTCGAAGAACTTCTCCGGCATGCCCGGGGCGCTACTGGTGACCATCGCGTCATCGAAGGCGGTGCTCATGGTACTCCTTGATGGTTCTCGTTCTGCGTCGATGTCTCAGGCGGGTTCAGGCCCGCCGTCTCCCGCGCCTCGGCCAGGAAACTGTCCACCAGCCCTGGGGTCTGGTAGTAGTCGTCTTCACCGCGGCGGCGACTGTATTCGTAGAGTGCGGCCAGCTTCCAAAGGGACATGGTGATGTACCAGTCCAGTCGGCCCAGGTCCGCCCCGGTCTGCTCGGCGTAGCGTTCGGCCAGTTCGGCGCGGCTCGGATACCCCTCCTCGAGCATGGCCGTGCCCAGGTCCTCCGTAGGGGTGCGGGCGTGTCCCGGCTTCGGTACCGAGGACAGGAAATATCCCAGGTCGAGCAGGGGGTCTCCCAGGGTTGCCAGCTCCCAGTCCAGGACGGCGGCGACCCGGCCGGGGGCGTCCGGGGCGATGATCATGTTGCCGATCCGGAAGTCGTTGTGGACTACCGAGGCCCCGGACTCCGGAGGGACGTTCTGCTCCAACCAGTCGAAGACGGTCGCGAAGGCCTGCGACTGGTTGCCCTCAGCGTCCTGCACCAGTCGTGCTATGCGCTTCAGGTGCCGGGCATTGAAACCCGCCGGCCGCCCAAGGTCGTCCAAACCGGCGGCCACGTGGTCCGTGGTGTGCAGTGCTGCCAGGGTGTCCACCAGGGAGTGGGCGATACTGCGCCGCCGCTCGGGAGTCGCCAGCTCCTCGGGAGTCCGCGTGGTGACTACGTGGCCCTGGGCAAGGGTCATCACGTAGAAGGGGACGTCCAGCACCTCCCCTGCCTGGGCCGTGGCCAGCACCTCGGGAACCGGGAACCCGGCGCCGTGCAAGCCGGTCAGGAACCTCGCCTCCCTCAGCATGTCGTTGGCTCCTGGAGGCAACGGTGGCGGCGGCGGTCGGCGTACGACGACGTCCCGCTCACCATTGCTGATCAGGAAGGTCAGATTGGAATGTCCGTCCCCGATGGGCCTCGAGGCCAACGGCCCGGTCATCACACCGTGCTGGTCGAGAAAGGCAGCCAGACCCGTCAGGGTCTCCTCGGTCCAGTCCCAGACCAGTGCACTTCTCTTAGTCACAGGGATCTCCCTCAACGGCCGGTGAACTCTGGAGGGCGCTTCTCTTTGAAGGCAGCCAACGCCTCAGGCATGTCCTCGGTCCGGGTCATCAATGCCTGTCCGCGGTTCTCCAGCTCGAGGGCTGCCGCGTAAGAAGTGATCTCCTGGTTCCGCTGGATGGCCCGCTTGGACATCCGCACCCCGCCGGGGGAATTCCGGGCGATCTGTGAGGCAGTTTCCAGTGCGGCGTCAAACAGCCCCTCGGTGGGGACGACGCGGTTGACGAGACCGATCCGTTCGGCTTCTTCTGCCCGGACGATGCGGGCGGTGTAGCCGATCTCGGCGGCCCGGCCAGGCCCGATGAGCCGGGTGAGGTTGTAGGAGGTGCCCAACTCGCCGATAGACAGCCCGACCTTGACGAAGGCGGCACTGAACTTGGCGGTGGGGGCGGCCAGTCGGATATCGGCGGCCAAGGCCAGGGCCAGCCCGCCTCCGGTGGCCGGGCCGTGCACCGCGGCAATCACGGGGAACGGCAGGTGACGGATGCCCTGGATCCCGCCGGTGGCCGTTTCCTGGAACTTCAGGAACTCGCGCACGCCCATGGTGGTGATCACGTCGATCTCTTCGAGGTCGAATCCGGCACAGAAGGCGCGGTCACCGGTTCCGGTGAGGATCATGGCGCGAGCACCGCTGTCCCGGACTGCGCGGGCAACCAGACCGTATTCGGTGAACATGCGAACGGTTTGGGAATTCATGCGGTCCGGACGGTTCATCCGCAGGACCAAGATTTCCCCGGGCACTTCTTCCAGAGTCAGCGTTTCCAGCTCAGGAATCTGCAGGTTCATGGTTCTCGCCTTCCATTGGGCCGGGCTGTCCGCCACTCAGGCGCCGATGTAGTTCGGGGTGCGCTTTTCCTTGAAGGCCGCCAGTGCCTCGCCCATGTCCTGGGTGCGGGTCAAAAGGGCCTGTCCGCGGTTCTCCAGTTCCAAAGCACCCGCGTAGGAGGCGGCCTCCATGTTGGCGTGCAGGGCACGTTTGGACAGCTGCACACCGGTGGGCGAGTTGCCCGTGATGGACGCGGCCAGCTCGACGGCGGCCTGCACCACCTCGGTGTCGGGGTGGACACTGGTGACCAGCCCCAGTCGCAGAGCTTCCTCGGCGCCTACCTGCCGCCCGGTGTAGGCGATCTCCGCCGCGTGGCCGGGACCGACCAGCCGAGTCAGTAACCAAGAGGCGCCGAGGTCCCCGGCGCTGAGGCCGATCTTGACGAAGGCGGCATTGAAGCGTGCGGATTCAGAGGCAAGGCGAATATCAGCGGCTAGGGCCAGGGACATTCCCCCACCGGCGGCAGGACCGTTCACGGCAGCGATGCAGGGCACGCGGATGCTCCGCAGGGCCAGCAGGGACCGCGCGGCCCGCTCCTGCTGATCAAGCATGCCCATGGCCCCGAGCTGCGGCAGTTCATCGACGTCCCCCAGGTCATAGCCCGAACAGAAGGCCCTGCCTGCCCCGGTCATGACCAGGACTCGGATCTCGTCGTCCTGGTCGACCTCCCACGCCAGATCCTCGAACTCCCGAAACATGGTGTTGGTCATGGCGTTGTAGGAGCCCGGCCGGTTCAGAGTCATCACCACCACCCCGGTGGCGGGTTCTTCGAGGGTGAAGGTCTCGTAACTTGCCTCTGTGGTCTTCATGGTCTCTCCGTGACTGTGAGCCCGCGGAACCGCAGGTGGTCGGTGGTCTACTGGGCCGAACCAGCTGGCCGGTCCGTGACCGGCGACGGGGCGAGGTTGGCGGCAGCACTCTCCTGGTCGGCCACAGCGCCTGACTTCAGCCAGGAAGCAATCCGCCACGACGGTGTGCCCCAGCCGGCCAGGGCCTCTTCGCTGTGTTCGCCCGGCAGAGGCGGGGGGCTGGCCACGCCGACCGGTCGTACTGGCCCCCGGGAAGGGACTCCCCGTCCAGACGGAGTACGTCGAGCAGGTCGGCCAAGATCATGGCTGCGAAGGGTCCGGGGCCCATGGATCCGATCTCCAGCACCTGGAGTCCGGACAGCGGGCCGGTTGTATGCCTCTGCATGGTGCTTACCGGAACTCCGGCGTTCTCTTGGCGATGAACGCCGAAATGCCTTCGGCTGCTTCACCATGCTCGAACAGCCCTTGTTCCTGCTCGACCTCGACCCGAGCTCCCTGGTCGAACGGCAGGTCGTAGGCAGCGTTGACCGAGCGCACGCCGGCCAGCTGGGCCGGCAGCGAGGCCGCCGCGAACTCGTCCGCGAGGGCCAGGGCGGCCTCGAGGACGTCCCCGTCCGTGGACCGATCCACGATCCCCATGGCCGCGGCCTCCTCGGCTGGGACTTGGCGGGCGGTGAGGATCATGTCCAGGGCTTTTCCGCGGCCGACCAGCCGGGGTAGCCGCTGTGTGCCGCCGGCCCCCGGGATGAGACCGATGTTCACCTCAGGAAGTCCGTAGCGTGACCGGGCTCCGCCGACGCGGAACGTACAGGCCATCGCCAGTTCGAGCCCGCCGCCCAGGGCCAGCCCGTCCACCGCGGCGATGCTGATGAACGCGGACGCCTCGAGCCGGTCGTTGACGGCGCGCATCTCGTCCCCGTAGGCGGTGAAGGTCTCCGCGCTGATGGTTCCCAGGTGCTTGATGTCCGCTCCGGCGGCAAAGAACCCGTCGATGGCGGATCCGATGATCATCACCTTGATGTCCCCCGCCGCCTCTGCGGCGTCGCAGGCCGCATTCAGGCCCTCCAGGAGTGGAACACTCAGGGCGTTTGCCGGTCCGCAGTCCATAGTCACGACCATGGTGCCGGGTCGGGTCACCCGCCAGGTGACGACTTCGGTTGCCTGCGCTTCTGCCATCGGAACCTCCGAACCGGAGAAGGAAATTAATGGTCTGACCATACTAGGGCAACCTTCCCTTGGGAAGGCTTTCCGCAGCGGGGTCGAACGGAACCAGCGCTGCGGTTGAACTGCTCAGGCTCGCCGGGGGAACCGGGTGAAGTCCGGGTCCCGCTTACCCTTGAAAGCTTCTCGGCCCTCCTGGGCTTCCTCCGTCCCGTAGAAGAGGAGGTTGGCATCGTGTGCTAGCTGCTGAATCCCGGCGAAGCCGTCCTCCGCGGCGTGAAAGGAGGCCTTCATCAGGCGCAGGGCGTAGGGCGAGAGGGCGAGCATCTCGCGGCACCAGGCCAAGGTCTCCTCTTCGACGCGTTCCAAAGGGACCACGGTGTTGACCAGGCCCATCTCCAGAGCCTGGGCCGCGTCGTACTGGCGGCACAGGAACCAGATCTCCTTGGCCTTGCGTGCACCGACCAGCTCGATGAGCAGCGAGGCCCCGAAACCGCCGTCGAAGGATCCGACGCGCGGTCCGACCTGGCCGAAGCGCGCGTTGTCCGCCGCGATGGCCAGATCACAGACCAGTTGCAACACATGCCCGCCGCCGATGGCCCAGCCGGACACCATGGCCACGATCGGTTTGGGGCACCGACGCATCTGCACGTGCAGGTCCGTGACGTGGAACCGGCCGGTGGCGTTCGCGTCCGTCTTGTACCCGCTGTCACCGCGGACTCGCTGGTCCCCACCCGAGCAGAAGGCCTGTTCTCCCGCACCGGTGAGGATGATGACGCCCACGCGCTCGTTCTCCCGGGCCGTGGCGAGAGCATCCGAGACCTCGATCAGTGTCTGGGGCCGGAACGCGTTGTGGACCTCCGGACGATCGATGGTGATCTTGGCGATCCCGTCCAGCGTGCACTCGTAACGGATGTCCTCGTAGTGTCCCTGCGAGACCCACTCGGTGGTGGTCATGCTGCCCGTCCTCCCGATCGCGCGCGGCCGCTCAGGCCATCGTCAGTCCGCCGGAGACGGACAGGGTCTGGCCGGTGATGTAGCCGGCCCCCTCCGAAGCGAAGAAGGCGACGGCGGGGCCGACGTCCTCTGGGGTGCCCAGGCGCTTCATGGGGACGCCGCGGGCCATACCGGAGATCACCTTGTCCGCGTCGTCACCTGCACCGTCGGCGAACTTGCGCAGGGCCGGGGTGTCGGTCGGGCCGGGGCAGACCGCGTTGGCGGTCACGCCCTTGCGGGCGACCTCGCGGGCCAGAGTCTTGGTGAAGGCGATGACCCCGCCCTTGGCACCGGAGTAGACGGCCTCCAGCGACGAGCCGACGAGGCCGGCGTCGGAACCGATGTTGATGACACGGCCGTAGCCGCGCTCGACCATGCCCGGCACGATCGCCTTGATGGTGCGCAGGTGGCCCTTGAAGTTGAGGTCCACGATCTTGTCCCAGAACTCCTCGGTGGTGTCCAGGAACGGCATAAAGTCATCCCAGCCCGCGTTGTTGACCAGTACGTCGATAGGGCCAGCCTTCTCCTCGGCCTGCTTGACGGCCTCCTGGACGGACGTGGTGTCCGTGACGTTCATCGCCACGGCCACGGCCTTCAATCCGCGGCCGTTCAGTTCCTCCGCGGTTTCGGTGGCGACCTCCGGGTTCAGGTCTGCGATGACGACGGTGAAGCCGGCCTCGGCCAGGGACGCGGTGATCCCCTTGCCGATGCCTTGGGCCCCTCCGGTGATCAGTGCGGCGCGTTCGGTCATGGTCTTTCCCTTCGAGCGTGATGGCGGGTCGTGCGTGATGGCGGGCTGGTTCGCAACGCGTCAGGCGGCCGTGTTCCAGTCGATGGGGCCGGCCACGATCGAGTGGCTGGTCAGCTTGCGGCCGAGGATGTCCTGGGCGTGCCGGGAAGCGCCGATCACGGCCTCGAGGTCCACACCGGTCCGCACCCCCATCTCGTGGAACATGCTGATGAGGTCCTCGGTGGCGATGTTGCCTGTGGCGCCCTTCGGCACCGGGCAGCCGCCCAGCTCACCGAAGCTGGACTCGAAGGAACGGCATCCGGCCTCCAGGGCGGCATAGGCATTGGCCAGGCCCTGTCCGCGGGTGTTGTGGAAGTGGGCCGTCAGCTCCACGCCTGGGAGGCGACGGGCCGCCTCGGTGAAGAACCGGTGGACGTAGGCCGGATTCGCCATGCCCGTGGTGTCCCCGAAGCCCAGCTCGGCGGCGCCCGCGTCCGCGAACTCCTCGGCCAGGTCGAGCACCCGGCCCATGGGCACGTGGCCCTCATAGGGACAGCCGAACGAGGTGGCGATCACCGCCCCGGACTTGACCCCCTCAGCCACGATCCGGCGCCCCATCGACTTCACGTCCTGCATCGTCTCGCGCACGGTCCGGTTGATGTTGGCCTTGTTGTGCGATTCCGAGGCACTGACAAACAGCGTGCAGGCATCGAAGAGCTCCCGGCAGGTCAGAGCGTTGTCCAGGCCCTTGGAGTTCGGGATCAGCACCATTCGTTCGACCGTCTCCGGCAGGTCGATGGCGCGAAGCACCTCCCTCCCGTCGGACAGCTGGGGGATGACGTCAGGACGGACGAAGCTGGCCACCTCGATGCGGGTGAGGCCCGTCTGTCCCAACTCGTTGATGAGCCGGACCTTGTCGGCGGTGGCGATGGTCTCGGGTTCGTTCTGGAAGCCGTCGCGGGGTCCGACCTCACGGATCGTGGCCGTGCGCTCCTCCCCCGGGGTCGCGTTGGTCTGGGTCTGGTCCAGCGTCATGCGGACACCTCCCGGGTGTTGTACTGGCCATTTCTTCGGGCGCCCTGTGTGGCGGACCCACCGCCCAGGCGCTGGGTGCGGGGCAGAACGCCGGAGGCGACAGCGGCCTGGGTCAGGCCCTCGCGGTGCTCCTCGGCGGCGATGGCGATCAGCCGCCGGGCGATCTCGGCTTCCGTGGCACCCGCCAGCTCGGCGATGCCGTGCTCGGTGGCCACGATGTCCACATCGGCGCGCGCGGTGGTGACCAGACCGGCATCGAGCGCCGTCTGGATGGTCGAAGCGCCCTGGTTCGTGGAGCGCAGAGCGATGATCGAGCGTGCCCCCGTCTGAGCGGCGGCGCGGCTGAAGTCGGCCTGGCCGCCGATTGCACCTAGCCAGCGGCCCCCGGCCCGTTCCGCCCCCACTTGGCCGGACAGGTCCACGGCGAGTGCCGAGTTGATCGAGACCAGGCCGCGCAGCTGCGCGAGCACAGCCGGGTGGTGAGTGTGGCTCACCGGGCGGAAGGAGACCGGTCCGTCAGGTCCGAGGCGGTCGTACAGAGCTGTGGACCCCAGTGCCGAGCCGGTGGTGACGAGCCCTGGATCGACTTCCTTGCGGGCCCCGGTGGCCACTCCGGACTCGACGAGGTCCAGGACGGAATCCGTGATCATGCCGGAGTGAAAGCCCAGATCGCGGTGATCGGCGAGGGCTGACAGCACGGCGTCGGGAAGGGACCCCACTCCCAACTGCAGGGTGGAGCCGTCATCGATGAGCCCGGCCACGTGCCCGGCGATCGCCCGGTCCACGCGGTCGGGGGCACGGAACACCATCTCGGCGAGCGGCCGGTCCACCTCGACGGTGGCGGCGAAAGCGTCCAATGGCAGCGTGGGCGCGTCACGGGTGATCGGCATGGCGTGGTTGATCTCGGCTACCAGAGTCCGGGTGTGTGCCCAGGCGTCAGCCATATAGTCGACGGCGACGCCCAGGCTGACCCGTCCGTCCGGACCCGGCGCGGAGACCTGGACGAGCCCGATGTCGGTCGGCAACAGGCCTCGGGCGAACAGACGCGGTAGGGCCGAATAGTGCGCGGGGATGACTTCGAGCCTGCCCGCGGCGGCAGGCCAGCGCAGCTGCCCGAGCGCCCCGTAGGAGAGGAGCTCAAGCGAATCCGGCAGGGGACGGCCGAGGCGGGGATTCAGGCTCAATCCGCTGAAAGCCCTCGCCGCGGGGGCCGCGGTCTGCCTATTCTTCTGGGCTTCTGAGACGTCCAGCAACGTGTCGACCAGGCTGACCGGCTCGCCGGCCCCCTGCCCCCACCACACGTCGGCCTGTTGGCCGAGCAGGGATCTCATCCTGTGGACGTCCACGCACTCCTCCTTCGTTGTCGCGCATTGCGTCCTCAGACGCGCTGGACCAGCGTGGCGGTGCCGAGACCACCGCCGCAGCACATGGTGACCAGGCCGATCTCCACGTCGCGGCGTTCCATTTCGGCCAAGAGTGTGCCGAACAGCCGAGACCCGGTAGCGCCTACCGGGTGGCCGAGGGCGATGGCCCCGCCGTTGACGTTCACCCGGTCCATGTCCGGACCCAGCTCTTGCTCCCAAGCCAGCACCACGGAGCTGAAAGCCTCGTTGACCTCGATCAGGTCGATGTCGTCGATCGTCATGCCGTTGCGCTTGAGCAGCTTCTGGGTGGCCGGGATCGGCCCGGTGAGCATGATGACCGGGTCCACGCCGATCGTCGTCTGGTCCAAGATGCGGGCCCTGCGGGTCAGGCCGTGGCGTTCGACCGCGCTGTCTGAGGCGATGACCACCCCTGCCGCACCGTCGCAGATCGGCGAGGAGGACCCGGCGGTGATCCGCCCGTCCTTCCTGAAGACCGCCTTGAGGCCGGCCAGGGTGTCCCGTGAGGTTCCCGAACGGATGGCCTGGTCACTGGCGTGCAGCTCTCCGTGCGTCTCCCAGGGGATCATCTCCCGGTCGAACCTGCCGTGGGCGACCGCCTCCGCGGCCCGGGACTGTGACCGGACGGCGTAGTCGTCCATCTGCTCACGGGTGATACCCCAGCGGTCCGCGATGAGCTCTGCGCTCTCTCCCTGGGGGACGAACTCGTACAGGGACCGCAACTCCTCCGGCCAGGGATCCCCGTAGAGCTTGGAGATCTCCTGCGGGGCGTTCATGGGCACCTGCCCCATGTGCTCCACACCGCCGGCGATGACCACGTCATGGGTGCCCGAAGAGATCAGCCCGGCCCCCATCTCCACCGCGGTCTGGGCCGATCCGCACCGGCGGTCCAGGACGGTCGCCGGGACCTCCGGCGGGTAGCCGACCTGCAGCCAGGCATTGCGGGCGATGTTCCGGGACTGCTCGCCGAACGGCGCGGTACAGCCGATGACCAGGTCCTCGACATCGTCAGGCGCCAGAGCGGTGGAACCAAGGAGCGCCGTGTAGACCCGGCCGAGCAGCTCGTTGGGATGCACGTCCCTGAACCAGCCCTTTTCGGGGTGGGCCTTGCCCATGGGGGTACGCAGGGCCTCGACGATCCAGGCGTCGCGTCCGTTCTCGATGAACGGGTTCGTGAACTGGCGTGTGGACTTCGCCATGGCTCAGACCACCGTCCCACCATCGACCGGCAGTACCTGACCGGTGATGTAGCTCGCGGCATCGGAGGCGAAGAAGACGAAGCTCGGGGCTATCTCCTCAGGCTCGGCCCAACGGCCCATGGCGATCCGCGACAGCTGCTTGGCCGCCAGCTTCTCGTTGGTGCGGACGGTCTCCGTCATGGCCGTGGCCGCCAGGGGGGCGAGCGCGTTGACGGTGACCTGCCGCCGGGCCAGCTCCCTGGCAAGCGACTTGGTGAGGCCGATGACACCGGCCTTGGCGGACCCGTAGTTCACCTGGCCGATCGTGCCGGTGAGCCCGGCAGCGGAGGTGACGTTGAGGATCCGCCCGGTTCCGTTGTCGGGAAGGTACTGCTCGGCCGCCTGGCTGACGGTGAAGGAACCGCCCAGGTGAATGCCGACGATGCGTTGGAACTGCTCAGCGGTCATCTTCGGGAACATGGAGGGGGCGATGGCACCGGCGTTGTTCACGACGATGTTCAGGGTCCCGTCGTTCAGTGCGGCCGCCTTGCGCGCCGTCTCGGCCGCCCGGCCTTCGTCGCGGACATCCAGGACGGCGTGATCCGACTGACCGCCGTCAGCCGCGATGCCTTCGGCCACGGACCGGGCCGCGGCCTCGTCGATGTCCGTCACCAGTACGGCGGCGTTGGCAGCGGCGAAAGCTCGGGCTACGGCCGCACCGATCCCTGAGCCGGCCCCCGTTACCAGTGCGGACCTGCCAGCCAGTGAGAAGGCCGCGGGGTAGTCCCGTCGCACGGCGGGTGTGGTGTCTGCAGTCATCTCAGTAGCTCCTCGGCAGGCCCAGTACGTGTGAGCCCAGGTAGTTCAGGACCATCTCCTGGCTGATGGGGGCGATGCGTGTCAACCGGGCTTCACGGAAGAACCGGGCCACCGGATACTCCTCGGAGTAGCCCATGCCCCCGTGGGTCTGCAGAGCGCGGTCGGCTGCGTCGAAGCCGGCGTCGGCGCACAGGTACTTGGCCATGTTCGCCTCCTTGCCGCACGGCCTGCCGTTGTCGTAGAGCCAGGTGGCCTTGCGCAACATGAGTTCGGCGGCCTCCAGGCGGGCCAAGGAGTCAGCCAGAGGGAACTGGATACCCTGGTTCTTTCCGATCGGCCGCTCGAAGACCACCCGGTCGTTGCCGTACTGCGTGGCGGCCTTCAGCGCCGCGTAACCGATCCCGAGTGCCTCGGCGGCTACGAGCATTCGTTCGGGGTTGAGGCCGTCGAGCAGGTAGGTGAACCCCTTGCCCTCCTCGCCGATCCGGTGCTCCTCCGGGACCCGGAGGTCGTCGATGAACAGCTCGTTCGAGGTGACGGCGTTGCGGCCCATCTTCTTAATGGGGCGGATGTCCACGTGATCACCGTCGATGTCCGTGAAGAACAGGGTCATGCCGTCCGTCTTCTTCTCCACATCCTCAGGTCGGCTGGTGCGGGTCAGGAGCAGCATCTTCTCGGACTCCACAGCCTTGGAGATCCAGACCTTGCGGCCATTGACCACGTAGTCGTTGCCGTCCCTGCGAGCGAAGGTGCTGATCCGGGTGGTGTCCAGACCAGCTCCGGGCTCGGTGACGCCGAAGCACACGTGCAGGTCCCCGTTGGCAATCCGCGGCAGGTGCTTCCGCCGCATCTCCTCGTTGCCGTGCACCACCACGGGGTGCATGCCGAAGATGGACAGGTGCATGGCGCTGGCTCCGTTCATGCCAGCCCCGGACGCGGCCACCTCTTGAAGGAGTATGGATGCCTCAGTGATGCCCATCCCGTGGCCGCCGAACTCCTCGGGGATGGTCATGCCCAGCCAGCCGCCGGAGGCGAAGGCGTCATAGAACTCCGTGGGGAATTCCTTCGCCAAGTCCTTGTCCATCCAGTACTGGGCATCGAAGCGGGAGGCGAGTCCGGACACCGCGTCCTTGATCGCCTGCTGGTCTTCTGTCACCTCGAAGTCCATGAGTGGCCTCCTAGCCCGGGGTGCCTCTTGGCGCGGGGGTACGGTCGTATCACCCAACTCATGAACCATAGCAAAGGTCAGACCGAATAACTATCGCGACCCCGGTGATAGTGTCACGACACGAGAACTATTCGCTTCTTGCCATCAGGCTGTTGGACTGTCCATTCCGCAAGACCGGCCAGTACCGACACGACGGCCAACGCCCCTCGATTCAGAGGACGCTCCCGCCGCCATTCCGGAGGATCCATGAGTACACAGACCGACGGTGACCGGGACGGCGCAGCGCCTGACGCCGAGACGACAGGTCCCGACACTCCCCGCGCAACCCTCTCCCCCCTGCGGGTACCGAAAGCCTCAGATGTCCTGGCGGGCGATCTACGCGAACGCATCCTCCGGGGCGAGTTCCCCGAGGGGAGCTCACTGCCCCCGGAGCGCGAGCTGGTGGCCCAGACCTCCATGAGCCGGACGACGGTCCGGGAGAGTCTGCGCATCCTGGAGGTCCAGGGGCTGGTCACCATCCGGACCGGCCGTTCAGGCGGGGCCTTCGTGCGCCGCCCGGACAGCGACTCGATGGCCGATTCCGTGGAGCTACTCATCCGAGGACGCCAGATCCGCCTGGACGACCTCCTGGAGACACGCGAGGCCATCGAACCCCAGTGCGCCGGTCTCGCCGCCAGGCACCGCACCGATGAGGACCTCGACCGGCTGGAGGAGCTGAACACGAGGATCGAGGACGCCAAGGGTCCCTCCTTGGCAGAGTTCCTGCAGGCCAACGTCGACTGGCACGTGGCCGTCGCCGAGGCCAGCCACAACGAACTGCTTTCCGGCATGATGCGCGCCCTGTCCCAGGCCATCTACGAGGGAACTGACAACCAGGGGTTCGTCGACGACGAGGTCCGGGCCACCACGGTCAAGGCGCACCGTTCCATCACCCGGGGCATCCGCGCCAAGGACTACGACGCGGCGGTCCGCCGCATGTCCCGGCACGTCCACTCCTACGCCGAGGCGATCCTCGAGGTCGAGGAACGGACGGGCATCAATGTTCGGCGCTGAGGCATCGAATACGAACCGAGCGACACAACGCAGAGGCGCCGGGCGGTCACTGTGAGATGACTGCCCGGCGCCTCTGCGTGGGCTTACCCTCGACGGGCCGGATCCCCGTCAGACCGGCATGGACTCGTTGGGCCCTCCGGCCTCCCTGAGCTTCTTGGCGATGTCGGCCCGCAGCAAGTTCTTCTGGACCTTGCCGGTGGGCGTGGTGGGAACGTCCTCGACGACCTCGAGGCGCTCCGGAACCTTCTGAATGGCCAGGCCGTGACCCGTGAGATAATCCTTGATCTGCTCCAGGGTCAGGGGGTCGCGGCCGGAGGCCGGAACCAGGTAACAACAGGCCCGCTCCCCCATGGCCTCGTCCTCCATGGCGACCACCGCAACCATGTCCACCGCCTCGTGGGCCGATAGCAGGTCCTCCACCTGGCGCACAGAGATATTCATGCCTCCGCGGATAATGATGTCCTTGAGCCGGCCGGTCACCCGAACATAGCCGTCCTCATCCAAGACACCCAGGTCACCTGACTTCGAATAGCCCTCGGTCGTGAACGACTCCGCCGTCTGCTCCGGCTGACCCACGTACTCCAGCATGCACATGCCGCCGCGGTAGCCGATCTCCCCCTCCACGCCCGGAGGCAGGACCTCGTCCTTTGAACCGAGAATGACCACCTCCTGGCCGCGCAACGGCTTTCCGTCCGACGCCAGGGAGCGCTCCGGGTCGTCATCCAGCGTGCACATGGTCATGGTGGTGTTCTCGGTCCGGCCGTAGAGGCTCAACACGGACAGGTTCGGCAGCATCCGCCGGGCCTTCTCAACCAGCGATGCCGGGATGGGTGCGCCTGCCAGGGTCCAGAACCGCATGGAGGAGGCATCGTGGCGCTCGGGATCATAGACGCTCAGCAGGTTCTGCAGAAAGGTCGAGGCGTTGATGGTGCCGGTGCAGCCGTGCTCCTTGATCTGTTCCAGGGCCTTCTCCGGGTCCCACCGCTCCATCACGTGCGTCGCCGCCCCGTGGATCAGGGGCAGGATGATGCTCGTGACGAGCCCGGTGGTGTGAGTGACCGGACTAGGGCCGAGTTGCACATCTTGCTCGCCGTAGCGGTAGTTCCCCCCTTGGATCCTGGCCGACGCGGCCAGCGTGTTGAAGGTATGCAGGCATCCCTTGGCCTTGGACGTGGTACCCGAAGAGAACACGATGGCGAAAGGGTCGTTCGGGCCGGAACCCTCCGGCAGATCGCCAGCGTCCCCTTCGACCGTGATCCCGTCCACTAGGTCCTCGAGGGTCCGGGTTCCTTCGGGGCCGGTTCCCCGCACCGTGATGACGTGCTCGAGACTCGGGGCGGTGTCCTGGAACGCCCGAAACATCCCGGCATGATCGAAGCCGCGGTACGCGGTCACCGTGAAGGCGACCTTGGCGCCAGCGGTCTCGATGATGTGCCCCACTTCGTCCTCGCGGTAAATGGGCTGGATGGGGACGATGACGGCGCCCAAGCGGTTGACGGCCATCGTCAGCGGGGCGAACTCCGCCCAGCTGGGCATCTGGATGGCGACAGTGTCTTCCCGGGACACCCCGAGCCTTGCCAGGCCAACAGCAATCCTCAGGGCCTCGTCACGTACCTGCCGATAGGTGTACTGGCTGGTGTCGTCCGTAATGAAGACCTTGTCGCCACGCTGGACCGCCTGCTTCTCCAGTTCGCCGAACATGGAGAGCTCGCCCCAGACCCCCTCCGCGTGGAAGCGGTCGATCTGCTCCGGGGGATAGCGGTCATGGACTGTCGCGAGAGCCATCATTCCTACTTCCGAGCCGCTCTGGGCCCCAACTCGACCTTGCCGCCGACCACGGCTGTGACGCGGCTCACCAGCATGTTACTTAGGTCAGACCATTAGCACAATATGTAGAATTGGGGCTTACTTCAGACCTGCCCGGCAGTTCAGCGGCTCTGCCACCGCGGTTCGCGCTTCTCCTTCAGCGCCGCGACCCCTTCGCGGACGTCCTCCGTGGCGAAGGCCAGCGCCAGCTGGGACCGCAGGTAACCCAGCGCATCGTCGAAGGGCATGTCCCTAGTGGCATCCAGCGCGTCCTTTCCCATCCGAAGCAGCAGCGGGGATCGTGTGGCCAGTCGGCCGGTGAGCCGGGAGAGCTCCTCCTCGAAACTCTCCCGGGGTGCCACGCGGTTGACGATGTCCATGCGCTGGGCCTCTTCAGCGGTGATAAGTTCACCGGTCATCATCAGCTCGTTGGCCTTGGACCGCGGGACACTGCGGTAGATCAGCGCCGAGATCATGAACGGGAAGACCCCCACGTTGATCTCCGGGCAACCGAAGCGCACTCCCTCCCGCGCCACGATGAAGTCGCAGCCGAGGGCGAGGCCGAAGGCACCGGCAAGCACGTCGCCTTCCGCCGCACAGACGATGGGCTTTCCGAGCCCTCCCAAGGCCCGGTAGAGCCGCGGGAAACGATCGAGCCCGGCGTACTTCTCAATGACGGGGCGGTCGTCCGTGAAATCCTTGAGGTTGCCCCCGGAGGAGAAGACCTTCCGGTCCGCGGAGCGCAGCACCACCACGCGCACCGACTCGTCCAGCCGGGCAGCCTCCAACTCGGCCAGCAATTGATCCAGGGTGTCGTCCCCCAGGGCGTTCCGGGTGGACGGGTCGTCGAGGGTGAGTGTCAGGACGGATCCGTCGCGACCGTGGCGAATGGTTCTGTTCGAGGTCATGGCATGTCTTTCGTTGTTCTCGGACGCCGCACTGGTGGGGAGGTATTCAGCCGTGGTCGAGAACGACTTTGCCGAACCCCCCGCCGGATTCCAGGTAACGGTGGGCATCGGCGGCCTGCCCCAAGGGGAAGACCCGGTCGATGACGGGCGGGCGAACCGAAGCGGCCCTGACCAGTTGGAGTAGCCCGCCGAAGTCCCGAGGGCTTCCCATGGTGGTTCCAAGCAGGTCGTACTGACCGAAGTAGAAGGAGCGCGTGGCCAGGGGCGCAGTGTCTCGGGCATTGGCCCCGAGGACCACGCAGCGGCCACCGGGCCGGAGGGCTCCGATGGATTCGTCGACCCGGCCGACGGGGTCGAGCACGAGATCAAAGCCCTCACCGCCGTTGGCTGAGCGCCGGGCCTCCTCGACCCAACCCGGAGCCGAATGGTCGATGCCGGCGGTCGCCCCCAAGCCGCGGGCTCTGGCGATCTTGTCCGGCGACCCGGAAGTGACGGTGACCTTGGCGCCCGCGGCGGCGGCGAGCGCAACGGCCATAGTGGCCACCCCGCCACTGGCGCCGATCACCAGCAAGGACTCTCCTGCGGCCAGGCGGCCGCGGGTGAACAAGGCACGGTAGGCGGTGACACCGACCAAGGGAAACGCAGCGGACTCCACGGCGGTCCACCCGGACGGCCGCGGAAAGACGGAACCGGCGGGAACGGATACCAGCTCTGCGTAGGTCCCGTTCCGATGGTCCCCGAGGATCTCAAAGCCCGGCGCGGGCGCGGATTCCTTCTCGCCCCAGAACAGGGACGGCAGGATGAGGACGTCCTCTCCGGTCTCGGCCACCACGCCCGCCCCGTCCGCCCCCGGAATGATGGGCAAAGGCGAACCGTACAAGCCCTGGCGCATCAGGGTGTCATGCCAGTTCAACGCACTGGCCTGCAATCGCACCGTGACCCAACCCTCGCGGGGTTCGGGGTCGGCCACCGAGCTCGGGACCAGGACCCCGGGTCCACCGAACGCGTTCATCTGAATGGCCTGCATACCGCCTCTTTCGGTCTCATCATCACCATCCTGCGGCGCGCTCGCAGCCCCGAACCCTCGGCCCAGAACCCGTCCGACCGACCCCGACGGCCTGCCCTGTCGAACCTGAGCGGCACCAGACATACCTTGAATATAATGGACTGACCATTATAGAGTATCGCTCATTAGCTGTTACTTGCACTCTGGAGGCTTCGTGACGGTCCGCCCACCGGCATCCGAAGCGGCATACGAGGACTCGCCCTGGCGGAACTACGCGGAGACGGCCCTGGCCGCCGGGGCAGGAGTCCGCCGTGCCGGTCCGCGAGAGCCGCAAGACCCCCGGTGCGTCACCGGATGTGCAGAGCGTTGACCGGGCACGCGCGGCGTCGACGGCCACAAGCCCACCCGGCTCTTCTTGACCGATGCGGATGCCCCCCGGTTCTGAGCCCCGTTGACAAGTCCGTTGGTAGTGCGGCTGTCTCCAACGTGCTGACCTCGTCCACCTCGGCCGGGCACATGCACGTCGGCGCAGGCGTGCCTGGCCAGCAGCAAGGCGAGGCTGACCGGGATGGTTCGGACCGCGGCCGCGGAAAGCGGAGAACAGTGGAGGGGGCGTCTCCGCGAACCTGGTCCTGTCCGGAACCACCGCCAACAACCGCTGGAGAAAGATCATGAACGCTTACCAATCGGCCTTCCGACCGGACCTCTTCGCCGGTCAGACCGTGATGGTCACCGGGGGCGGCAGCGGCATCGGACGGTGCACTGCCCATGAGCTGACCTCATTGGGTGCCCACGTGGCGCTCATAGGGCGCAAGCAGGAGAAGCTGGACACCGTCGCTGACGAGATCCGGAAGGACGGCGGCTCAGTCTCCACGTACTCCGGAGATATCCGCGACGAGGACCGCGTGGTGGAGATCGTTGATGCGGTCCTGTCTGAGCACGGCCGCATCAACGGTCTGGTCAACAACGCCGGAGGCCAGTACCGAGGCGCACTCAAGTCGATCAAGACCAAGGGTTTCGAAGCGGTCATGCGGACCAACGTGGTCGGCGGATTCATCGTCATGCGCGAGGTCTTCAACCGGACGATGGAGCAACACGGAGGCTCCATGGTCAACCTGATCGCCGACATGTGGATGGGCTGGCCCATGTACGGGCACTCGGGCGCTGCCCGGTCAGCCATGTGGAACCTCACCGAGACGGCCGCTGCCGAGTGGGGCGACGCGGGCGTCCGAGTGAATGCCGTGGCCCCGGGGTCGATCGCCTCCTCCGGGCTGGATACCTATGACCCTGAGGACGACGGTTACATGCAGCGCGATCTGCGCGGCGAGATCCCCCTCCAGCGTTGGGGGACCGAGTCCGAAGTCTCTGCCGCGATCACCTACCTGTTGTCCCCCGCTTCCGGCTTCACCTCCGGCTCCGTGATCCGGGTCGACGGCGGCGCCCCGAACGGTGCGCGGACCTGGGTCGTTCCGGAACCGGCCCGGAACGTCCAGCCGTTCCAGGCCTTCCACCGTTCCGTGGCACCCAGGATCCTCGGCGAGGATTAGTACCGCCGGTTCGGGCGCCTCCGGCCCGAAGCCCTGCCCCGAGCCAGGCCGATCCGGGGGCGCTTACGGACCAGTTCTCCCAGCCGATGTGTTCCCCGCCAGCGACGCCTCGGGGTACATCACCGGTGACGGCAGTCGATGTTCCCGTGGGCGGGCGGACCCTCCATCAGTGCACCTATTGTGAACGATCGTTACCAGGGATAGGCTCGCGCTGTGGATAAGGAACGGACCATACTCCAGGTTGCGGCCACTGCCTTTGCCGAGAAGGGTTTCCATGGTGTCAGTGTGGACGAGCTCGGCAAGCGCGCCGGCCTCAGCGGGCCTGCCCTGTACCGATCGTTCTCTGGTAAGGACGAAATCCTGGCGACCCTGTTGAACGAAGCCATGGATGAGCTGATGAGCGCCACCATCCCCGTACACGATGACCCCTACCAGGACCTGGACCGCGCCTTGCGGCACCATGTCCGCTTCTCCATCACCCACATCCCCATGGTCGGTCTCTACCAGCGGGAAGTCCGTTCGCTCACCAAACCGTGGAAACGTCCCTTCGACCGGCGGCAGCGACAGTACATCGAACGGTGGGAAAGCCTGGTCAGGCGGCGCTACCCCCACTTGCCCGACGAAAGAACCTCGCAGGCCGTGCAGTCCACCCTCGGCGCTGTCTTCTCCATGACATCCTGGCCCCGCCGGACCCTGGGCGGGCGCGACGTGGAGGAAAACCTGTTGTCCTTCCTCCACGCAGGCCTCAGCGACCTGGGCCTCTCCCGTCCCGCAACATCTGCACCCGCGTCGACCACCTGAACCGACCATCAGCGACCAGGGTGGCGATCACCGGACTGAACAGGGCCACATCCGCTCCGTCATGGTGTTCCGTCGACCGGGGTTGGCCAGGGTGCCGGTGGCCACCGGACCCTCCATGGTGACGGTGACGTTCCCGCCCGACCGCACCGGCTCGCTGTCCGGCGGCGTCGGCGCGCTCACGACCGGCCCTTCCCCCGGCCCCCCGTGGCAGCTTGGCGCACGATGCCTGCGTCGACCAGCCCTGCGATCTGTACTTCGTCCAGGCCCAGTCCTCCCAGCACGGCGCGGGTGTCCTCGCCCAGCGCGGGCGGCGCCTTGCGTAGCGGGGTGGCCTCGCCGTCGATGTTGAGCGGGCCGCGCAGCAGGGGCAGGTCCGAGCCGTCGGAGCGCTGGACGCGCTGGACCATGTCCAGGGCCTGGACCTGTGGGTCAGCGAAGACCTGCTCGTACGTGTAGATCGGACCGGTGGGAACCCCGGCCTCTCGGAGGGCCTCGACCCATTCCATCCCGGGTTTGGCGGCCAGCCTCACTTCGATCTGCTCGGTCAGGGCGTCCCGGTTCACTGACCGTTCCCGCCCCGTGGCGAACCGCGGATCGTCGGTGAGTTCCGGGGCACCGATCACCTCGCAGAACACCCTCCAGTGGGCCTGGCTTCCTACGGCGATGATGGCGGGGATGTCCGCGGTGCGGAAGACCCCGTAGGGCGCCAGGACGGGGTGGTTGTTGCCCTGCGGCGAGGGGACGGCCCCGGTGCTGAGGTAGTTCTGGCCTTGGAAGGCGGAGATCGCCAGGCCGGCTTCGAGCAGGGATGTGGCCACCTGTCTGCCCTGACCGTCCTGGCGGTCGCGTCCGGCCAGGGAGGCACAGATCCCGACGGCGGTGAACAGACCCGCGTAGATGTCCATCACCGGGAGGCCGACCCGCGTGGGGTGGTCGGCGTCCGGTCCGGTCACGGACATGAGGCCGGACATTGCCTGGGCCACCTGGTCCAGGCCGGCGGACTGGGCCAGCGGCCCGACAGTCCCGAAGCCGGAGACCGAGGCGATCACCAGCCCGGGGTTGGCCTCGCGCAGCTGTTCGGGGTCCAGGCCCATGGTGGACAGCACACCGGGACGGAAGTTCTCCACAAGGACATCGGCCGAGGTGGCAAGGCCCCAGAGAAGCCGACGCCCCTCCTTCGAGTAGAAGTCCACCGCGATGGACTGCTTGTTGCGGTTGGTCGAATCGAAGTACAGGGAGTGGTCGCCCTCGAAGGGGGGCCACGTGCGGGTGGAGTCGCCGCCCTTGGCGGACTCGACCTTGACGATGGCCGCCCCGAGGTCTCCGAGCAGGGCGGTGCAGTACGGTCCCGCCAGCGCCCGGGACAGGTCCATGACGGTGATCCCGTCCAGGGGCAGCGCGGCGGAGTTCTCGGTGGGATGCGGGGCCATGGTCAACCCCGCAGCTTCACGTTGATCTGCTTGATCTGGGTGAAGCCCTCCAGCATGCCCTCGAGGGAGGCCTCGCGGCCCATCCCGGACTGCTTGTAGCCGCCGTAGGACTGGCCGACAACCTGTCCCCCGCCCTGATTCACCTGGACCCAACCGGACTCGATCCGGTGGGCGGTGTTCAGTGCGTCGTCCAGGTCATGAGTCCAGACGTAGGCGGCCAGGCCGTAGTGGGAGTCGTTGGCCATCTTCACCACCTCGTCCACGTCCTTCCACTTGATGGCCACGAGGACCGGGCCGAAGATCTCCTCCTGGGCCAGCCGGAAGTCGTTGCGGGCCCCGCCGAAGATGGTGGGCGTGTGGTAGAAGCCCTCGGTCAGAGGTCCCTCGGCGGGCTTCTTGCCACCCAGCACAGTGGTCAGGTCCGGGTGGTCACGGCCGTCCGTCAGGTAGCCGCTGATCTGGTCGAACTGGCTCTGGTTGATGACCGATCCCATGTCCGTGGCATCGTCGAGCGGGTCTCCGACCGTGAGGGCCCCGAGCCGGGCGGACAGTCCCTCGAGCACCTCGTCGTAGATGTCCTCGTGCAGGAACAGTCGGGAGCCAGCCGTGCAGGACTGTCCCTGGCGGGTGAAACGGGACGACAGCAGCAGGCCGTCCAGGATGCCCTCGTCCTCCACCGCGTCCGGAAACACGATGGACGGGTTCTTCCCGCCGAGTTCGAGGGACAGGTGGGCCAGGCGCTCGGAGGCCTGTGCGGCCACGCCACGGCCCACCTCGGTGGAACCGGTGAAGGAGACCTTGTCCACGCCCGGGTGCGCGGACAGGGCGTCACCGATGACCGATCCGCGCCCGGTCAAGGAATTCACGGCACCGGGCGGCACGTGGCGCTGGCAGACTTGGGCCAAGTACTGGACGGTCAACGGAGCGTCGTCGGCCGCCTTGAGGATGACCGTGTTGCCGGCGGCCAAGGCGGCCGGGACCTTGAACGCCGCGATCATCAGCGGGGAGTTCCACGGCAGGATGCAGGCGACCACGCCGAGCGGTTCCCGGCGACTGTACTGCAACTGCTGGTCACCGGCGGGCAGGGTGACTCCCTTGGACTCCCCTGCGACCCCGGCGAAGTAGCGGAACAGTGAGACGAGCGTGCTGACCTCGGGCCGGGCCTGCGTCCGCAGGGCGTTGCCCGTGTCCAGGGCAGTCAGCCGGGCGAACTTCTCGGCCTCGGCCTCGATGTCGTCCGCGATGGCCAACAGCGCCTTCGCGCGCCCGGTGAAGTGCAGGCTCCGCCATTCGGGGAAGGCCTGGCGCGCGGCCGCCACCGCCCGGTCCACATCATCCGGACCGGCTGCCGGGACGCGCCCGATCACACCGCCCCGACACGACGGGTTGCGCACGTCGCGCCATGCGCCGGTGCTCGCCTCCACTGCGCGGCCATCGATCCACAGCAGCTGCTCGATGCCGTCCAGGATGTCGCTGGCACGGGAGTCCAGGATGATCTCGGTCATGGGTCCCTCTTCCGGGTTTCTTGGCGATTCGGGTGAGGTCGATGCGGACAGTGGCGGGCTCAACGGTGACGGAACGTCGCGGCGCGGCGCTCAGTGAAGGCGGCCATGCCCTCGGTCTGGTCCTCGGTGGCGAAGCAGGCGTGGTTCAGTCGGCGTTCGAGCGTCACGCCTTCGGCGAGGGTGGACTCGTAGGCGGCATTCACCGCCTCCTTGGCGAGCATCGCGACCGGCTTGGACATAGCGGCGGCGGTCTCCGCGAGGGCGGCAGCCTCGGTGAGCAGGTCGGCCACCGGCACCACGCGTGCGACCAGGCCGGAGTGCTCGGCCTCCTCGGCGCCCATGACGCGTCCGGTCAGGACCATCTCCATGGCCTTGGACTTGCCGATGGCCCGGGTCAGGCGCTGAGATCCGCCCATCCCGGGGATGACACCGAGCTTGATCTCGGGCTGGCCGAACTTCGCGTTGTCCGCGGCGACGATGACGTCCGCCATCATCGCCAGCTCGCAGCCGCCGCCGAGGGCGTGCCCGGCCACGGCCGCAATCACCGGTGTCCGCACGGTCGTGAACCGTTCCCAGATACCGAACAGGTCAGTGGTGTAGGCCTCCGTGAAGCTGAGTGAGGCCATCTCCTTGATGTCCGCGCCGGCAGCGAAGGCCTTCTCGGAACCTGTCAGGACGATCGCCCCGATGCCCGGGTCATGGTCGAAGCGGGTGGCGGCGTCGATGAGCTCGTGGCTGAGCTGGTTGTTCAGGGCGTTGAGGGCCTTCGGCCGGTTCAGGGTGATGGTCGCGACCCGGCCCTCGGTGCTGGTCAGGATGGTCTCGTAGCCAGCGGCCATGGTGGTCCTCACTTCTCGGTGGGTCCGGTGGAGGCACCGGAGTGCTCGCGGATCAGCTCGATGATGCTGGAGAAGTCCTTCGTGCCTGCATCGCCTTCGGCGTAGCCCGCGTAGATCTGTTCGGCCAGCAGTCCCATCCGGCTCTGAGTGCCGGTGGACTCGATGGCGTGCCGGGCCAGGCCGAGATCCTTGGCCATCAGCGCCGTTGCGAATCCGGGCTGGTAATCCCGGTTGGCCGGTGAAGTCGGAACCGGACCGGGCACCGGACAGTTGGTGGTCAGCGCCCAGCACTGTCCGGTGGCGTTGGAGGCGACGTCGAAGAGCGACTCGTTGCTCAGGCCCAGCTTCTCGCCGAGGACGAAGGCCTCCGAGACGGCGATCATGGAGGCGCCGAGGATCATGTTGTTGCAGGCCTTGGCCGCTTGTCCGGCGCCGGTTCCGCCGCAGTGCACCGCGCGCTTTCCGACCACCTCCAGGATCGGCAGGGCCTCGGCGTAGTCCTCGGTCGAGCCGCCAACCATCATGGCCAGCCTCCCGGCCTCAGCCCCCACGGTGCCGCCGGAGACTGGAGCGTCCAGGCTGCGGTGACCGGCCGCGGTCGTGATCTCGTGCACGGCGTGCGCGTCCTCGACCGCGATGGTGGAGCAGTCGATGAACAGGGTGTTGGGCGCGGCGACAGCCAACAGGCCCTCGACGGGCTCGCGGCCGTCGGAGCCATCGCTGCCCTGGTAGGCGCCGAGCACGTGGCGGCCGGCCGGCAGCATACTGATGACCAGCTGGGACCGCCGGACGGCGTCCGGAGCCGACTCGGCGATCCGCACCCCGGTGGCCCGGGCCTTGTCCTGTGTCTCCGGAGCGAGATCGAATCCGGTCACCCGGTAGCCGGCCCGGACGAGGTTGGCGGCCATCGGGCCGCCCATGTTGCCCAGTCCGATAAAGGCGATGTCCGGCAGAGGGCCGCCGGTTCCAGCCGTGTTCTCGGTCATGAGGCGGTCTCCTTGGTCTCTGAGAGGTGCTGTGAGAGCTCGAGGCCGTCACTGAGCGGTGCGAACAGCGCAGTGACGTCGGCGTCCGAGACGCCTTCGAGGGTGGCCGGGTCCCACTGCGGGTTCCGGTCCTTGTCCACCAGCTGGGCTCGGATGCCCTCGGGCATGTCGTGGCCGCGCAGCAGGTGGTAGGCCAGCCGGTAGTCGCGCTCGAGGACCTGCTGGACCGTGTCCGTCTCCCGAGTCCGGCGGAGTAGTTCCAGGGTCACCTTGACCGACGTCGGGGACTTGGCTTGGATCTGGGAGGCCGCCTTGGCCGCCGCCGGATCCCCGTCCGCTTGCAAGGCGGCGATGATCTCCTCGGCGGTGCCCCGTCCATAGCAGGATTCGATCCACTGGCGGTGCTCCTCCAGAGGCGCGCCGGGCGGATCGGTTGCCGAGGCTGCGATCGCTTCCGGTGCATCGGTGACCTCGAGGGCACGGGCCAGACCGTCGAGTGCGTTGGAGGGGACGAAGTGGTCGGCGAAGCCGAGGGCAACGGCGTCCGCCCCGGTGACGTGGCCCGAGGTCAGGGCCATGTGGGTCCCGAAGGCACCGGCCCGGCGGAGCAGGCGTGCTCCGCCGACGTCGGGGAAGAACCCGATGCCGGTCTCCGGCATACCTACACGGGTGCGCTCTGTAACCACGCGGTTCGAGCCGTGGGCGGAGATACCCACTCCGCCGCCCAGGACGATGCCGTCCATGAAGGCGACGTAGGGCTTGGGGTAGTCGGCGATCAGCGCGTTCATCGCGTACTCGGCCGCGAAGAAGGCCTCACCGGCCTCCGGGCGGCCGTCGACGGCAGCACGGTAAAGGGAGACGATGTCGCCGCCGGCGCACAGCCCCTTCTCGCCGGTACCGGTCACCAGGACGGTCCGGACCCCGCTGTCCTCGCGCCAGTCCGCCAGGGTAGCGCGGACGGTGTCCACCATGCCGTGCGTCAGCGTGTTCAGGGCCTTCGGGCGGTTCAGGATGAGGTGGCCGAGCCGACCGGCCCGCCGGACTATCACCTCGGGTTCAGAAGGCCCGACTGGCTTGGCTTCCGTACTCATGGATTCCTTTCAGGCGTCGTGACTGGTTCGACCGGTCCCGCGGCCGTGGCAGTGTCAGCCTTCGACCAGCATCCGGCCGACGATCAGCCGCATGATCTCGTTGGATCCCTCGAGGATCTGGTGGACCCGCAGGTCGCGGGCGATCTTCTCCACCCCGTACTCGTGCAGGTAGCCGTAGCCGCCGTGGAGCTGGAGGGAGGTGTTCGCGGCCTCGAATCCAGCGTCGGTGGCCACCCGCTTTGCCATGGCGCACAGCCGCACCGTGTCCGGGTCATTGCGGTCCAGGGCGTCGCCAGCCCGCATCAGGAAGGTGCGGGCCGACTCCAGCTCCGTGGCCATGTCCGCGAGGTTGAAGACGAGGGACTGCTTGCTGGTCAAGGGCTCGCCGAACGCCGTGCGTTCTTTCAGGTACGCCGTCGCCTTCTCCAGGGCCGCCTGGCCGCCGCCGATGGAACAGGCGCCGATGTTGATCCGGCCGCCGTTGAGTCCCTTCATGGCGATGTGGAAGCCGTCGCCCTCCTCCCCGAGCCGGTTGGCTACGGGGACTCGGGCGTCCTCGAAGATCACTGGGCGCGTGGGCTGGGTGTTCCATCCCAGCTTCTTCTCGTTCGGGCCGAAGGAGAGTCCGGGGGTGTCCGACGGGACCACGAGCGTGGAGATGCCCTTGGAGCTGGTGTCCGCGGTCCGGCACATCACCACGTAGTGCTCAGACGAGCCCGCCCCGGAGATGAACTGCTTGACCCCGTTGAGGACGTAGTGGTCACCGTCCCGGACCGCGCGGGTACTCAGGGCCGCTGCGTCCGACCCGGCTTCGGGCTCGGTGAGGCAGTAGCTGCCCAGGTGTTCCATACTCGCCAGCTGCGGGATCCACTGGGTGCGCTGCTCATCGGACCCGAAGGCGTCGATCATCCACACGACCATGTTGTGGATGGAGATGTAGGCGGCAAGCGCCGGGTCGGCCTTGGCCAGTTCCTCGAAGATGAGGACAGCGTCCTTGCGCTCCAGTCCGGCCCCGCCGTATTTCTCAGTGGCGTAGATGCCGCCCAACCCGAGTTTTCCCGCCTCGGCGAGGACGTCCACGGGGAAGTGCTTCTCTGCGTCCCAATGCAGGGCGTAGGGGGCGATCCGCTCGGCGGCGAAGCTGCGAACGGCCTCCACGAGGGCCCGCTGTTCCTCGGTGACGTGGTACATGACTGCGGTCCTTCCTCCGGGTCCGCCCCGACGTGCGGGCGTGGTCGGGGTTACTTGGAGACTTTGCCCATGCGCTGGGCGATGGGTGTGGTGAACAAGGGCTTGGAGAGGAACCAGGCGGCGGCGATGACCACCAGGGAGGCCAGGAAGATGACCAGGCCCCACCAGTCCACGACGTCCCGGGAGGTGTACATGTGGTTGAGGTTGCGCAGGGCACCGGTGAAGAACACCAGGAACACGTGAGCGATCGTGAAGGCCACGAAGTAGAGCATCACCGGGAAGTGCACGGCCCTCGCCCACTCGACCGGGTAGAGCTTGGTGAGGCGTTCGGCCTTCTCCGGCCACGATGTCGAGAACCGGATCCCGGAGATGACGGCCAGCGGAGCCGCGATGAACACGGTGACGAAGTAGGCCATCACCTGCAGCGCGTTGTAGTGCACCCACCCGTCTTCGGTGGGCCAGTCCAGTGAGGCGTACTGGATGGCCCCGGAGAGCATGTTCGGGAAGATGTCCCAGTCCGTGGGCACGATCCGCATCCAGTGCCCGGTCACCATCAGCAAGACCACGAAGATGATTCCGTTGGCCACCCAGAGCACGTCCAACGATTGGTGGAGCCACTGGGACAGGGACACCTTCTTCGGGGCGTTGCCCTTCGGGGAGAAGAACGAGTTCTCCTTGGCCGTCCAGTAACCCGGTGGCTTGCGCTCGGTGCGCACCTGCAGACCGGTGCGGATGATCAGCACGATGAAGAACATGTTGAAGAAGTGCTGCCAGCCCTTCCACCAGGGCATCCCCTCCGGGGCCGCCTCCGGCTGGGAAGCATGCCCGTCATAGGTGGCGATGAACTGCTGGACCGGCTCCAGGGTCCGCAGCCAACGGGCGGCCAGCACGACTACCAACGCGACGACGACCAGTCCGGCGGTGACCGACACCGGCCTCACCCACGCCGGGCGCCCCGCCCCGGCCCCGGATGCGGGTGCCGTCCGCGACGCCGAACCCCTCGGTGTGCCCCCCGCTCCTGCTGAGGAGGCGGCAGCCGGACCAGCGGCCGCAGAGGAGCTCGCGTCCATCCGCGACGGCTTCGCCGCTCGCGCACCGCCCTCCTGCCCCGCCGTGTCCCGGCCGGGCACCGCCGACCGGTCGCCGGCCATGCGGCGCCGACCGGGGGCACCGGTGCGTTCCTGCGGGGTATTTCCCGCGCCGCCAGAGTTGTTATCGCTGGCCATGGGCATTCTCAGTCCTTCTACTTCCTTCAGGGCAGGCGCTGGCAGCACAAGCTCGCGTGTGGCCGGACGGCTACCCGGATCAGTTCCGGCGGTTGTTGATCTCCTCGATCAGCCGCGGAACCACAGAGAACACGTCACCGACGACCCCGAAGTCGGCGACCTCGAAGATCGGGGCGTCCTCGTCCTTGTTGATCGCCACGACGGTTTTGGAGGTCTGCATCCCGGCCCGGTGCTGGATCGCCCCGGAAATCCCCAGGGCCACGTAGAGTTGCGGGGTCACGGAGACACCGGTCTGGCCGACCTGGTGGGACTGCGCCACGTAGCCGGCGTCCACGGCCGCCCGGGAGGCGCCCACGGCCGCCCCAAGCGCGTCGGCGAGGTCCTCGACCAGGGAGAAGTCTTCCTTCGACCCCATCCCGCGGCCGCCTGAGACCACGGTCCTGGCCCCACGCAACTCGGGACGGTCGGTCTCGGCCGGCGTGTCCACGGCGTCGTCGATCCGCGCCCCCGGGGCGGCCGCGGTGGCCACCATGGCGGACCGAACTTGCGGGGAGGCGACGGCATCTGCACGGGCCTCGATGGAGCCGGAGCGGACGGTGGCGATCATCAGCCCACCCTCGACGGTGGACTCGGAGGTGAAGTCCCCACCGAACACGGAGTGCTCGGTGACGATCTCCCGGCCCTCCTCGTCATAACGGACCCCGACCACGTCGGCGGCCACCGAGCCCCCGGCCACGATCGCCAGTCGCCCGGCCACGGACTTGGAATCGTTTGCGGCCGGTACCAGCACTACATGCGCGCCATAGGCGGCCACGGCGTCAGCCAGGGCGCCAACCTGGGCGGTCCCCAGCTCGGTGGCGACGGTCGCGGACTCGGCCAGGTAGGCGTGTGCGGCGCCCAGTGCGCCGAGTTGCCCGGCCAAGGCCCCGCCCTGCCCAGGGGCAGTGACGGCGACGGCGACCGGTGTGCCGATCTGAGCGGCCGCGCCGAGCAGCTCGGCGGCCGTGGACTTCGGTCTTCCCTCGATGGTGGTCTCGATCAGGACCAGGACGTTTCCGGTGTTTGCCATGATGCAGTCTTCTTTCCGGCCTGTGAGCGTCGTGGTTTCAGAGGGCAGCCGGACGGTCAGACCAGCCGGTTGGAGACCAGGAAATCGGCCAGCTGCACGGCGGCCGTGCCGTCATCGGCGACCTTCGGGCCAGCCTCCTTCGCAGGCCGCTCACTCGCCGAGACCATCACCGAACGCACCGGGGCGGAGTCCGGCCCCGCCTGGATCCCCAACTCCGTCAGGGCCCAGGTGTCCAGCGGCTTCTTCTTGGCCCGCATGATCCCCTTGAAGTTCGGGAAGCGCGCCTCAGCCGCCTTCTCGGTCACCGAGACCACCGCGGGCAACGACGAGCTCAGGGACAGCGAAGCGCCGTCCACCTGGGCTGTGCCGGTGACGCCGTCAGCGGCGATCCGTACTTCTTCCAGGGCTGGAAGCACAGACCAGCCCAGTACCTCGGCGACCATCGCCGGCACCATCCCGCCCCGGCCGTCCGTGGCCTCGTTGCCGGCCAGCAGCAGGTCTCCTCCGGTCTTCTCAACCGCCGCGGCCAGGACCCGTGCGGTCTGGACCATGTCCGAACCGGCCAGTGCCGGATCCGTCACCAGTACCCCCGAGTCCGCCCCCATCGACAGCAGCTTGCGCAGTGTCTTGGCGGAGTCCTCCGGGCCCATGGACAGGATCACGATCTCCGTGTCCGCATTGGCGTCTTTGAACCGGAGGGCCGTCTCCAGAGCACGCTCATTGATCTCGTCCGGCACCGGTTCCGAGGCGCCCCGGTCCAACAACCCCGAATCCAGGTCGAGCTTCCGATCCGACCAGGTGTCCGGCACCTGCTTGGCCAATACGACAATCTTCATCGCGTGCTCTCCTTGCCCAAGGAACCTTCATGGTCTGACCATAAGCATAGTACGTTGGTCTGACCAAAAATACTAGGACATCCAAGTAATTGCCAGCGAAGCACCAGCCAGGACTTGCCCACAGCGGGGCGAGCGGCAGCCGGCCCACATCAAGCCCTGCCGACCGCAGCGCCGGGGGCGGCTGCGCCTGTTCGACCATCGATAGGTATGGTCTGACCATAGAATCGTCAGCCCGAGGGCTCTCACCCAGGAGATCGCCGTGGTATCAGCAACGCGCACCAACCCTTCCGCGGAACAGGTTCTGCAGATCCCCGTGCACTGGACCGACGAGGTCCGTGAGGACTGGATCGATGCCAACGACCACATGAACATCCGTCACTACGTGGACATGGGCGGGTTCTCCACGGACCAGGTCTGCCAGAAGATGGGGATCGATGACGCGTATCGCGCAGAGCGCCGGTTGGGCCTCTTCACCGCGGAGCAGCACCTGACCTACGTCCATGAGATGCGGCTGGGCACGCCTATCACCGCACATGTCCGCGTCCTGGACCGAAACGAGAAGGTCGGGCATATGTTGGCCCTGGTCATGGACCGCGAGAAGGACCGGCTGGCCTGCATCTACGAGACGGTCCTGATCCACGTCGACATGGACAGCCGTCGCCCCGCGGGTTTCCCGGACGACGTGGCACAAGCCTTCGACCGCTTCATAGCCGAGGACACCGCACTGCACTGGCCAGCTCCGGTGAGCGGTTCCCTGGGGATCCGACGGAACTGACTCCCCGCCGGACGGGGGCGGTCCTGGAGAACCAGTGCCGCCGCCACATGCGCGGAGCCGCTCGGACCTGGCGCCCGCGGCGGAAACGGGATGCTGTCGGCCTATCCCGGATGCAGATCACTTCGCCCCGTCGAGCAGTTGCCCGGCGGGGCGAAGTGCCGCGCAGCGGCTGGTGCGGGTACGGCTGGGAGGGCCCCGGCCAGGTGGGCATCGACGCGGCTGAGGCCGATCGCCGCGCCGGTGGACTCATGCCACAGAGCTCGCTTCGGCCGGGCCCGAGCGGCAGGGGCTGTGCGGACACCAGCAGCCTCAGGGATTGGGGCGGTCCAGGTACACGGTCTTGGTTTCCTGGAAGGACGCCAGACCCTCGGGGCCGAGTTCGCGGCCGAGTCCGCTGGCCTTCACGCCGCCGAAGGGCGCCACGGGGTCGTTGTTGTAGCCGTTGACGCCGATGGTGCCGGTGCGGACAGTGCGGGCGAAGGCCGCGCCGCGGTCGGGGTCCCTCGTCCAGACCGAACCGCCCAGGCCGAAGTCCGAATCGTTGGCGATCCGCGTGGCCTGTTGCTCGTCCTCGTAGGGAATCACCGAGAGCACGGGCCCGAAGATCTCCTCCTGGGCGATGGTGGCCTTCGGGTCGACGTCGGCGAAGACCGTCGGCTCAACGAACCACCCTTGGCCCAGCCCCTGCGGTCGGCCGCCACCGACGAGCAGGCGGGCCTCCTGCTTGCCCTTGGCGATGTAACCCTCGACGCGGTCCCGCTGGCGTTCGGAGACCAGCGGTCCGATCTTCGTGGCCGGGTCGAGCGGGTCGCCCACGGCCAGCCCGGAGTAGAGATCGGCGAGCGTCCCGGTGATCTCGCCGTAGCGGGCGGCGGGTACCAGGATTCGGGTTCCCAGCCAGCAGACCTGCCCGTTGTTGACCATGGTCGCTGCGAAGAAGTCCTCCAGGTTCGACTCGAGTTCCGCGTCGTCCAGGATGACAGCGGCGGACTTGCCGCCCAGCTCCAAGGTCACCGGGCGCAACAGCTCTCCACAGGCGGCCGCGACCTTCCGGCCGGCCTCCGAAGACCCGGTGAAGGACACCTTGTCCACACCGGGATGGGACACGAGGTAGGCGCCGACCTCGCGTCCAGCAGGGACGATGTTCACCACTCCGGGCGGCAGGCCCGCCTCGTCAGCGGCCTCTGCAAGCAGGAAGGCATCCAGGACGGTTTCCGGGGAGGGCTTCAGCACCACGGTGCAGCCGGCGGCCAGCGCTGGCGCCAAGGCAAGGAAGGTGATGGCCTGGGGGACGTTCCACGGGACGACCTGGGCCACGACCCCGATGGGACGGCGCACCACGAGAGTCTGCTTGCCCAGCAGGCCGGGCCTGACCTCTTCCTGGGTCTTCTCCGCGAGGTCGGAAAAGTAGCGCACCAGCACTGGCGGGAAGCCCTGTTCCCACTGCTGAGCCAACCAAATGGGCATGCCGTTCTGGACCGTGACCCGCCGGGCGGTCTCCTCACCGCGGGACTCCAGGGCACGGGCGAAGCGCTCGAGGGCCTCGCGGCGTTGTCCGGGAGTCGAGTGGGCCCAGCCGGACGGGTCGTCGAACGCGGTCCGGGCAGCCGCGACGGCCGCGTCGACGTCGGCCTCGCTGGCCTCGGGAACGCTGCCGACGGGCTCATGGGTGGTGGCGGAACGGACGCCGATGCGCGCGGGCGTCGTCGGTTCTGCCCAGGCGCCGCCGATGTACATGCGGTCGTAGTCCACTATCTGTTTGGTGTCCGAGGTGGTCACGTCCAGCTCCTTGGTTCGGGATGGGGTTACAGGTGCGGGTACACGGCGGATCAACCGTGGACCAGCACGACCTTCACGGCCTCTCCGCTGGCCTGGGCGGCGACGGCCTCGTTGATCCGGTCGAAAGGCAGGGTGGTGACCAGCCGGTCAAAGGGGAGGACGCCCTTTTCGTACAGGGCAATGAGCTCAGGGATAAAGGAGTCCGGATCGCTGTTTCCCTCGACGATTCCGGTGAAGCTCATCCCGCGGGCCTGCATCTCCAGCAGATTGACGTTGAGGGCGGCCTGCGGCTGCTGCGGCACGCCCACCATGCCCAGGTGCCCCCGTTGTCCCATGGAGGCGAGGATCTCGATGATGACGTCCTCCATGGCGGTGGTGTCCAGGACGTAGTCCACCCCCTCGGGCAGGATCTCCCGCACCCGCGCCGACATCGACGAAGCCGTAGGGTCCACCACGTGGGTGGCGCCAAGGGACAGGGCCAGCTCCCGACGCTGGGGCAGAGGGTCGGACACGATGACGGTCCCCACCCCACGGGCCACCGCGGCCAGGACACCGGATAGCCCTACCGATCCCCCGCCGGTCACCAGTAGGGACGAGCCCTGCTCGGCGTCCAGCGCGTTGAGCACGGCGCCGGCACCGGTCTGCACCCCGCAGCCCAGCGGTCCGGCGATCTCCAGAGGAACCGATTCGGGGATCTTGACCACGTTGCGTTCGCGCGCCATGGCATGGCGGGCGAATGTGGACTGGCCGAAGAAGTTCGAGGCCACCGGTTGGCCTGCGTGACTGAGGGCACTGGTGCCATCGGGGCGCGCACCACCGAAGTTGCGGTCCATGAACTCGAGGCAATAGGCCGGGACGCCGGCCCGGCACTGAGTGCACTTGCCACAGCTGTTGAAGCTGGCAGCGACCCGGTCGCCGATCCCGACCTTCGTGACGCCTTCGCCAACGGCCAGTACGGTGCCGCTGCCTTCGTGCCCCAACACGCCGGGGAACGGGAAGGGCAAGTGACCCTCCCGGACGGCGATGTCAGTGTGGCACAGGCCGACTCCGGCGACTTCGAACAGGACCTCGCCAGGACCTGGATCGCCGATGGCCAGGTCCTTGAGCGTGAACTCTCCACCGGTGGCCTCTAGGACAGCTGCGGTGGTTTTCATGGTTTCTCCTGGGGGTGTGAACGACTCCGGTTTCGGGCTGAGGTCAGCTGCGGCCAGCCCGTATCAGCAGTTGCCGCGGGAGACCCGGACACGGGCGCCCTCGGCCTCGTCCGAGACGATCAGCTGGCAGGACAGCCTGGAGTTCGCTGACGCGTCCTCGAGGAACTCGATGAGGTCCGCTTCCTCAGTCATCGGCTCCTCGAACGCGCCGTCAGGGGCGTGTTCCAGGAAGACGTGGCAGGTGGCACAGGAACAGCTCCCGCCGCATTCGGCCACGATGCCGGGCAGATTGTTCCGCACGGAGCCATCCATGACGGATTGCCCGCAGGGAACATCCATCGGTTTTTCGGTTCCGTCCGGAAGCACATAGGTGACAGTGGGCATGTCAGTCCCTTCCTTCTTGGGCTGGGATTTCGATATCGGCAGCCGCCCAGGGGCCTCGGCCCGGGAGGGCTCAGGCCGGCAGTTCTCGGACCGGCGGACCTCAGGCCGACACGAGGACCCGCAGGTCGGTGTCCGGGTCGAGAAGAGCCTGCGGGTCGACCGGGCACTGCCTGGTGAGCATCTTCTTCGCGGCCATGAAGTCCCTGGGCGAGTTGACCGTCTCGGCGGCGAGCAGCCGGCCGCCGCGGAGGTGGTACAGGGCGTAGCTCCCGCCAGCCGGATCCCCGCGCTGCACCGTCTCGTAGTCGCCGTGGACAATGCCGACGATCTTGATCTTCAGTTCGAACTGATCCGACCAGAACCACGGAATGTCATGGTCCTGCGCCGGTCGGCCGAGGACGACGTCGACGGCATGTCGCGCCTGTTCCACGGCGTTCTGGATGCTTTCCACCCGCATTCGCCCGGACGGAGTGGCCAGTCCGGCCACGGGCCGGTTCGCGACATCTCCGATCGCCAGGATGGACTCGTCGCTGGTGCGGGAGCGCGCGTTGACCACGACCCCCTGATCGCAAGCCAGACCCGCCTCACGGGCCAAGCCGTCCCTCGGGATCGCTCCTGCCCCCACCAGCACGGTTCCGCAAGGGATTTCCGTCCCGTCGGCCAGCCGCACACCACCGACCCGGCCGGCGTCGCACCGGTATCCCACAGTCTCGGCGCCCGTGACGATTGTGGTGCCGCTCCGTTGGTGGTGCTCCGCGATGCGGTCGGAGAGGTCCGGGCTGGCCACACGGGCCAGGATGCGGTCCTCCCGTTCGATCACGGTGACCTCCACGCCACGGGTCCGGGCGGCCGCGGCCACTTCCAAGCCGACGTAGCCGCCGCCGACGATGGCCAGCGGCCGCCCGGAGAGGATGTCCCTTCCCAGGCTGGTGGCGTCGGCCAGGTCGCGAAGGACGTGGATACCCTCGAGGTCCTTCCCGGGCAGATCCAGACATCGGGGTTCCGCCCCGGTGGCCAGGACCAACATGTCGTACTCGAGCTGCGTGCCTCCGGCCAAGGTCACCCGCCGGGAGGACCGGTGGATGGACACGGCCGTGTCCCCCAGGAGCGCGGTAATGCCGTTGTCCGCGTAGAACGCGGGGTCGTAGAGCCACTTGACGTTCTCGCTGCCGAAGGACTTGGACAACGGGGGGCGGTGGTAGGGGGCGTGCTCCTCGGCGCCGACCATGACGATCTCACCGTCGAAGCCCTCCCTGCGCAGCAAGGCCACGAAGGTTCCTCCGGCATGGCCGCCGCCCACCACGACGACCCTGCGTGGACTCACGACAGCTCCAGGATCAGGGGCCTGTTCTTCAGGCCGCCGACGAAGTTGGTCTGGACGACCTTGCGGCCCCCGGTGAGCCGCACGGAGGCGATGCGGGGCAGCAGTTCCTCCAACATCACCCTGAGCTCCATTTTGGCCAGGTGCTGGCCGATGCACATGTGCGGGCCGTAGCCGAAGGCGATGTGCTTGTTGGGTTTGCGGTCGAAGCGGAACTCGTAGGGGTTGTCGAAGACCTCGTCGTCGCGGTTGGCGGACTGGTACAGGGTCATCAGCCGGTCCCCCGGCTCGATGTGCTGCCCGCGCAGTTCGTAGGCCTCTACGGCCTGCCGGGTGAACTGCTTGACCGGTGAGGCCCAGCGCAGGGCTTCGTTGACCAGGTCGGGGATCCTCGACGGTTCCGCCTGGACCGCCGCGAGCTGGTCCGGGTGTTCGGCCAGTGCTTCCAGGCAGCTGGCCATGGTGGACGAGGTGGTGTCATGGCCGGCCGTGGCGATCGCGATGAACCAGCCGTAGGCCACCTCGCGGGGGAAATACTCGCCGTCGGGCTGCGTCGCGTTGGCGATGATGGAGGCCAGGTCGCCCCTCGGTTCGGCGCGGCGGTCGTCGACGAGGGTGTCGAAGTACCGGTAGAAGTCCTGGATGGTGGCGGCCCACTGCTCAGCCGCCGCGGCCGGGGACATGGGGGTCACGTCGGCGCGCTGGGCATCCGGGTCTGCGGTGCCGAAGAAGTCCTGCGTCAAGGCCATCATCCGCGGCTCGTCCTCGGCTGGAACCCCGAAGAGGGTCATGATGACGTGCAGCGGGTAGTAGACGCTGAAGTCCTTCACGAAGTCCAGTTCGTTACGGCCGGAGACGAGGCGCTGGTCGATGGCTTCGCGGGCCAGCACCCGGATCTTGTCCTCCCAGTGCTTCAGCGACGCCGGCCGGAACCATTCCGCGCCGATGTCGCGGAACATGGTGTGCTCCGGGGGATCGAGATATGTCAGGGATTCGATGATCCGCAGGCTTCCACCGGTCAGCTCCTTGGTGAACGCGTCGTCCGCCTGGCTGGCGAAGTTCGGGTTGTGCGCACCAGGGGTGGCTCCGCCGTTGGTGAAGATCTCGGGCTGGCGTTCGACCGTCATGATGTCCGCGTGCTTGGTCAGCAACCAGACCGGGTCGTATCCCTCGACCTTCACCTTGGCCAGCGGGGCGTTCTCGCGAAGCCACCGGTACGCCTCGAAGAGGGCCTCGTCGTCGCGGTGGCCTTCCGGGGTGACGACCTGGCGGGCGATGTGGTCGGGGACCTGCGTCTCCTGCGCGTTCTGGGTAACGCTCATCGTGTCCTCCGTGAGTTGGCTGTTTCCAACATGGAGGAATGTGACCTGGGTTACATCTATCGAATGGGGTATCTTGCCGCCCGGAAGGCACCGTCAGCTATCGCCGCTGTGGCGCCGGTACAGGGCAGCGGCCCGAGTCCTGTTGTCCACGCCGAGCTTGCGGAGGATGTTCCTGACATGGGTTTTGGCGGTACCTTCGCTGATCACCAGGGCCGCCGCCAGGTCGGCGTTGGACAGGCCCTCGGCCATCAGGGACAGGATCTGAAGTTCCCGCTTCGTCAACTCCCCGCAGCAGCCGCGCCCTGGCGCCCTCAGGCCAGCGGCACCAACAGGGGCGGCGGCCCCCGCGGACTCCACTTCGACCGCGGTCCCGCCCCGGCTTGCACCCGACGCCTTGCGGAGCAACCGAAGGCCGCGGTCAGCAGCCAGCCTCGGTTCCTCCCCACCGCCAGTCAGGAGGATCCGCTCCAGGGCGGCTCCGGCGCCGACGGTCAGGAGGCTGACCAGGTCTCGGTCGAAATCGTCCACGGTGCCGCTCTGCGCATGGAGGTCCAGGCTGACAAACCCCACTACCTCATCGCCCACCACCAGCGGGGACGCGACATAGGAGTCCGATTCGGTGACCTTGATGATGTCCGGGTGCACCCTGGAACTGTCCCTGATCCCCCGCATGAGGATGGGGCGCCGACCCTGGATCATGTCGTACTCGAAAAGGCTCCTCAGGTCCCGGAGCGGTTTGCGCCGACCGGCCTCCACCAGCCGCCTGCTCTCCGCCGGACCGCGCTCGGAGTGCGCAGACTGAGCTACCCAATGCAGACGGTCCACCCAGGAGAACAGCGATCTGACGTAACCGAGTTCCACGATCTCCACCGGCAGTCGGGAACTGAACTCGTCGATCGACCCGATCGTCCGCAACTTCTGCAGGGACTGGTCAACCCGGTGCATCATCTCCTGCCGGGTTGCCATCTGCCGGGTCATCAGACTGTTCCGCAGCACGGCAACGTCCGACGCCAGCAGGCGCGCAGCACCCGGCACGTCCAGACCGCCGGCCTGCGACCACACGGGACCACGGCTCCGCAGAACGCCCTCGGCCCAGGCCAGTGCGGCGTCCAGCTCCCGCCAACTGTCGCCGACTCCGTGCAGTGGGAGACACCTGTGGTCCAACAGGGCGACGGTTTCCAGGATGTGGTGGGCCCGCGCTGTCAGGGACTCCCACGACTCGTACGACTCGTACGGTCCGCTGGCCGGACCCAACGGTGGACTCGTCATACTCAGTGAGTATCCCACAAGCCTGATAAGCGTACAATGCTTTCAATGGACCATTGGTCAGTCCAAACATTGCGGCCCTCGCCGGACCAGCGGTCCAGAGCCGCCCGACTTGACCGGGCTCCACCGCCCGCAGAGGCTGCGGGCAGGCTTCATCGAGTAACTATCCCGTCGGGGTAGGCGAGTGCGCTCCCAGCAACCCCAGCGCGTCTGCCAGCCGGTCATTCCACGCCTCCGGGGAACCGAACAGGCCAGCGTTCAGTTTGGCCCGCTTGTAGAACAGGTGCAGGTCGTGCTCCCAGGTATAGCCGATCGCGCCGTGCATGGTCAGGGCGGAGTCCGCCGCGCGCGGCCCCTCGGCCGTGACTTGCGCCTTGGTCGCGGCGGCGTGCAAGGAGCCCTCCGGCTGGCCGGAGTCCACCGAAGCGGCCGTGTAGTACACCGCAGACCGCGCCGCCTCCACACCGACCATGATGGTGGCGGCGGCGTGCTTGACGGCTTGGAACGACCCGATGGCCACGCCGAACTGCTGACGCTGCTTCGCGTACTCGACGGAAAGGTCGAGCAGCCTCTGACTGACACCAAGGGTGTCCGCCGCGACCAGCACCGCGGCTTGACGGGCGATCCCGGACAGCACGGCCGACGCGTCCACGTCCAGGCGTTCCGACGCGGCCCCGTCCAGGGTCACGTCCGCCATGGACCTCGACCGGTCCAGCAACCGGCGCGCCGTGGACCGGACGCCGTCCTGGGCGGCCCCGACCAAGTGGAGCTCCACTCCGCCGGCACCTGCGACCGGCACCACGAAACGGGCCGCCTTGTCACCGGAAAGCACCCGGGGAACAACCCCGTGGATTCCGGAATCCCGCACCTCCAAGGGCGCGGCGTCGTCGGGAATCCGGTCCGCGGGTACGAGCAGGGCAAGCGTCTGGCCGGACAGGGCCGTCTCCACGTCCTCAGGCCGCCCGGCGAGTGCCGGCAGGGCCAGGGTCGTCGCCAGCCACTCCGAAGACGGGGCGGCTACGCGGGCGAGGTGCTCGGACGTCAGGGCCAGCTCCACCAGACCCCCGCCCTGTCCCCCCTCTTCCTCGGGGATGCCGACACCTGCCCAGTACCGGGCGAACGAACCTAGGAACTCAGAGGGGTCGCCGGTCTCGAACCAGCGCCGCAGCCGTTTCGAGTCCACGGAGCTCTCCAGCCAGTCCTGGAGAGCCTCGGCGTAGGCCTCCTGCTCCTCTGAAAACTTCCATTCCATGGTTCTACTCCAGTCACTGGTTATGAGGTCTTGGCGGTGGTCCCGGATAGTCGGGAACGGGGGTCCGCTACTTGCGGGGCATCCCGAGGATCCGTTCGGCCACGATGTTGCGCTGGATGAAAGTGGACCCGCCGGCGATGGCGGTGCCTCGGGCCTGGTTCGCCAGGCGGAGCCAGTGCCGTCCCGGATCGCCGCCGCCAGAGGCAGCCACCTCGTCTGCCAGCCCGAACTGGTCATCCAGCGGCTCCAGCGAGAGCCCGGCATCGGCCAGGTCCTCCACCAGCGGGCAGAAGTAGAGCTTTCCGATGGAGGTGACCTCACCCGGGGGCTCTCCGCCGGTGGCCCCGGAGATGACGCGCTGGCTGATGGCCTGGTGCAGGTGCACCCGGCCCCACAGATCGGCCACCGTACGCCGGACCTGCGGGTCGGCGCCCAGCGGGCCGCCGTCTCCGGCCGTGCGGGACCGGACGTCCCCGATGAGGCGCTCGATCTCCTTCACCGTGTTCACCCGCCCGGTGGCGATCGCAACGCGCTCGAAAGACAGGGTGCCCATGGTCACCTTCCAGCCACCGTCCACGTCGCCGACGACGGCGGAGTCCGGCAGGAAGACCTCGTCCAGGAAGACCTCGTTGAACTCCGCCTCGCCGAGCATGTGCTCAAGCGGGCGGATGGTCACTCCCGCCGCATCCATCGGCAGCAGGAAGTAGGTGATGCCCTTGTGCCGCTCGCCCCCTCCGGTGCGGGCCAGGAGAATGGCGTGGGCGGCCAGCTGGGCCCGGGAGGTCCAGATCTTCTGGCCGGTGATCCGCCAACCGCCCTCCACCTTCACGGCCTTGGTACGCAGTGAGGCCAGGTCTGAGCCGGATTCCGGCTCAGAGAACAACTGGCACCAGATGTCCTCACCGGTGAGGATCCGGCGCAGGTATTGCTCCTTCTGCTCAGCCGTCCCGTAGTGGGCGATGGTCGGCCCGGCGAAGTCCTCACCGATGGTGTTCAGCCGCTCCGGAGCGCCCGCATGCGCAGACTCCTCAGCGAAAATGGAGGCCATCCGTTCGTCGAGCCCCTGGCCTCCGTACTCCTTCGGCCAGGTCAGGCCGGCATAGCCGGCATTGAAGAGTTCGGTCTGGTAGTTGCGCCAGAACGGTGCCTTCTCCTCCAGCTCCGGCGGCTCGGGCCAGTCCAGGGCGGGGAGTGCACGGGCAAGCCAGGCACGCACCTCGGCGCGGAACCGTGCCTCTTCCGGCTGCTCGGAGAAATCCATGCTCGTCCCTTCATCCTTCATTCGCTACAGTGAACTTTAGGTCAGACCATTTAATATGGCTAGCCTAAGACCTCATCAGCGAGAGGACGTGCTCATGGAGGACACCAGCTTGGTCGGCACCGTGGTGGACGAAGTCGCCTTCGACGTCGAACGGGGCAAGATCGCCGAGTTCGCGCGGGCCACCGGGGCCCACGACACCGTGCACACCGACCGCTGCGAGGCCCAGCGACGCCGATTGCCGGACGTCGCCGCAACGGCAACCCATGTGGTCGCCGCCGGCCACCACCGCAGCCAGACCGCGATGCTCGAGACGCTCGGCCTGGAATTGGCTCGGGTCGTCGTTGGCAAGACCGGGTGGCAGTACCTCCGCCCGCTCACGGCCGGCGACTCCCTGACTGGCCGACGGGTGGTTGTCGCTGACGAGGCCAAGACGAGCAGCAGCGGCACTGCCCTGCGGATCATCACCCTGGAGACCGAATACCTGGACCGCGACGGCACGGTCACCGTCCGCCAGCGGGAAACGATCCTCGAAAGGGGCCGGAAATGACCACCCCGTCCGCAGGACGCTTCGGACCTGTCACGCAGACGGACATCGTCCGGTTCGCCGGGGCCGGCGGGGACTTCAACCCCCTGCACCACGACCCCTCCTTTGCCCGGGATGCCGGGTTCGAAGCCCCCATCGCGATGGGCCAGTTCACCGCCGGGCTGATGGCCGGATGGCTCACCGACTGGTGCGGCGTGGAGAACCTCCACTCCTTCGACGTGCAGTTCAAGGCCCCGGTGAAGATCGGCGACACCGTGGACTTCTCTGTCGCGGCAACGGAAACGCCCCCGGACGGGCGCACCCTCGCGCTGGACCTGATCGCATCCGTTGGCGGAAGGACCGTCGTCGTCGGGCACGCCGTGACCACCCCGCCAGAGGGCTGTACGCAGGAAGCCGGCGCCGCGTCGGGCGGCGACGTCCGTCAGCCGATGTGGACACCGTCGGCCGCGCGGGTGGACGGGTCACGGATGCGCGACTTCCAGCGCTGGGTCGCCGAGTACCGCGGAGTGCAGACCAGCGACTACACCTCCCTGCACCGGTGGTCGGTCTCGGACCTCGAGGGCTTCTGGGGTGCAGTCTGGGAGTACTTCGGCGTCCTGGCGTCGAGAAAGCCCGACCTCACGAGGCCGGGCTCCGTGCTGGCCGACGATTCCATGCCCGGGTCCTCCTGGTTCCCCGGTGCGAGGTTGAACTATGCGGAGAACCTGCTGCGTCATGCCGCGGACCGGCCGGACGACGTTGCGATTATCGGCGAGCACGAGGAGCTCGCAGCCACCAGCCTGACCTGGAGCGAACTGGAGGCGCAGGTGGCTGCCCTGGCCGCCGAGCTGCGCCGGCTCGGGGTCCGTCCCGGAGACCGGGTCGCTGCCGTGCTGCCGCACATCCCGCCAACCGTCGTGGCACTCTTGGCCACCGCTTCCGTCGGTGCGGTCTGGTCCGTGGTGAACACCGACTTCGGCCTCAGCGGAGTGGCCGACCGGTTCGCGCAGATCCAGCCGAAGGTCCTGCTCACCGTGGACGGCTACGAGTTCGGCGGCAAGGTGCGCGACATGACAGGCACCATTGCCGAACTGCGCGGGGTGCTGCCCACCGTGGAGCACGTGGTCGTGGTCGATCAATTGCCAGCCGGCACCTGCGGCGAACCACCGGAGGACACCCAGCGGCTCTCGCAGATCCTCGGCCGCCCGGCCGAACCCGACTACGAGCAAGTGCCCTTCGAGCACCCCCTGTGGGTGCTCTACTCCTCCGGTACCACCGGCAAGCCCAAGGGAATCGTGCACTCCCACGGCGGGGTGCTTCTGGAGGTGCTCAAGGCCAACGGCCTGCACTACGACCTCGGGCCCCGGGAACGCGCCTACTTCGCCGTCTCCACCACCTGGGTGGTGTGGAACATGGTGGTGGACACCATGGTCATGGGCACTTCGATCGTCACCTACGACGGCTCACCCAACCACGGCGGTCCGGACCGCCACTTCGAGCTCATCGCCCGGCACAGGGCCACCTTCTTCGGCACCGGCGCAGCCGTACTGACCATGGTGGAGAAGGCTGGAGCGGTCCCGAACGCACGTTACGACCTCTCTGCGCTCACCGCCATGATGGTCACCGGATCGCCACTGCCCGACTCGACCTGGAACTGGGTCTACTGGGCGGTCGGCGAGGACATCCGAGTCGGCTCGGACTCCGGCGGCACGGACGTGGCCACCGCCTTCATCGGGTCGAACCCGCTGGACCCGGTGTACCGAGGCGAGCTCATGGGCGCCTGCCTGGGAGTGGCCGCGGAATCCTGGGACTCCGAGGGGCACCGTATCCACAACGAGGTCGGCGAGTTCGTGGTCACCCGCCCCATGCCGTCCATGCCCGTCATGTTCTGGAACGACCACGACGGTTCCCGGTACTTCGACTCCTACTTCAGCACCTACCCCGGTGTCTGGAGACACGGCGACTGGGTCACAGAGCTGGAAGAAGGACAGTTCATCATCCACGGTCGCTCCGACTCCACCATCAACCGCGGCGGGATCCGGATGGGCTCGGCGGACATCACCCAGGTCGTGGACGAGGTAGACGGGGTCGCCGCCTCCATGGTCATCGGTGCTGAACTGTCCGGCGGGGACTACTACATGCCCCTGTTCGTGGTCCCCGCCACCAGTCGAACCGTGGACGACGCAATGCGGAAGGCCGTCGTCGACGCCATCCGCACCCGTGTCTCCCCCCGCTACGTGCCCGACGAGATCATCGAGGCCCCGGCTGTGCCCAGGACCCGTACCGGCAAGTTGATGGAGGTGCCCGTCAAGAGACTCTTCCAGGGCGCCGGGCCGGAGAGCCTCAACCGCGGCACCGAGGACGACTCAGACGTCCTGGACTGGTATGTCGGCCAGGCAGCGGAGTTCCAGCGGTCCCGAACGTGAACCGGATCGAAACATCGGCGGCGCCCTATTGATAACGATCGTTCACAGGTCTAGAGTCTGAAAATGGTAAGACCAAAAATCTCAGGCCGGGGTTCCCCGGCCGCGACCGGGTCGTACCACCCAGAACCACACACAACCGACGAACTTCAAGGAAAATCATGCCCGCACTCGAGAACTTCACTGACGTCCTCTACGAGGTTGACAACGGCCTGGCCTGGATCACCATCAACCGCGCCGACCGTTACAACTCGTTCCGGGCCCGAACCGTCGACGAGCTCGTCATGGCGTTCAAGACCGCTTGGAACGACCCCGAGGTGGGAGTCGTCGCGCTCACCGCCGCCGGCGAGAAGGCCTTCTGCACCGGCGGCGACCAGAAGCAGCGGTTGGAGAGCGGCGACTACGGCCCCTCCGAGTCGGGCCTGTTCGAGATCGACTCCCTGCACCGCGTCATCCGGGACACCCCCAAGCCCGTGATCGCCGCGGTCAACGGCTTCGCCATCGGCGGTGGCCACGTCCTCCACCTGCTGTGCGACCTGACCATTGCGGCGGACCACGCACGGTTCGGGCAGAACGGCCCGCGCGTCGGGTCCTTCGACGCCGGCTTCGGCACAGGCCTGATGGCCCGCGCGGTCGGTGAGAAGCGCGCTCGGGAGATCTGGTTCCTGTGCCGCCAGTACTCCGCCGAACAGGCAGTGGACTGGGGCCTGGCGAACAAGTCCGTCCCCGCCGACCAACTCAAGGCCGAGGTGCGTTCCTGGGCGGACGAGATCCTCAAGCTCTCCCCCACCGCGCTCAAGGTGCTCAAGCAGTCCTTCAACTCGGACACCGAGCACTTCGCCGCAACCGGGCAGATGGCCTACTCCAGCCTGAGCTTGTTCGGCGAGACGGCGGAGGCCCAGGAGGGCATCAACGCCTTCAACGAGAAGCGGACACCCGACTTCCGCGCCCACCAGGCCTGAGCCGCCCGGACCGCTTCTCCGAGAGGACTCCACCCCATGCAGTTCACCGAAGAACAGCTGTCGCTGGCCGAGGCCATCCGCGGCTATTGCGCTCAGAACACAGCGACCGTAGCCCAGCGGGACGCCCTGACCGGGAACGGGACGCAGACCACCTCGCGGCAGACACTGGCCGATATGGCCGAGCTCGGCTGGCTGGGGATTTCCCTGCCCGAGAAGTACGGCGGGCAGGGCGGGACGTTCGTGGACGAAGTGGTCTTCCTCGAGGAGAGCTCCCGAGGCCTCGCCCCGGTCCACGCCTACTCAACCGGGCTGACCGCCGCCCAGACCTACCTCAGGTGGGGCAGCGAGGAGCAGAAGGCCAGCATCTGCACGAACCTGGCAGAGGGCCGGCTGGAAGCGATCTCCCTCTCTGAGCCGAACACGGGGTCGGACTTGGCCGGGGTGCGCTGCAAGGGTGTCCGGGACGGGCGCGATTACGTCATCAACGGCCAGAAGACCTGGTGCACCGCTGCGCACCTGGCCGAGCACGTCCTCCTGCTGGTCCGGGAAAGCTCCTCGGGCACCCGGCATGAAGGACTGACGCTGCTGATGGTGCCCACCAGCAGCCCGGGGCTGGACATCGTGCCGATCGAGACCATGGAGCCCCGCACGGTCAACGAGCTGTTCTTCAAGGACGTCCGTGTCCCGGCCTCCGCCGTCGTCGGGAAGTCCGGGCAAGGCTGGAAGCAGCTGATGCGCGGGCTGAGCGTGGAACGCCTGATCATCGCCGCCATGAGCCTGGGCGCCGCCCAGCGTTCCGTGGATGACACGGTTGCCTATCTCCAGGAACGCGAGGCCTTCGGTGTGAAGCTCGCGACGTTCCAGGCGCTGCGCCACCGGGTGGCAGACCTTGCCACCGATATCGCGATGGCCAGGTCCTTCGTCTACGACGTGGCGGCCGAGATCGACGCCGGGCTCGAGGACTCCCTGGCCTCCAGGTCGGCCATGGCCAAGTCCCGGTGCACCGACATAGCCCAGCACGCCGCCCTCGAGGGCATCCAGATGCACGGCGGGAACGGCTTCACCCGCGAGTACGGCATGGAGGGCCAGCTGCGTGCCGCCATCGCCCCGCGAATCTACGGAGGCGCGAACGAGGTCCAGCGGGACATCATCGCCAAGGCCCTGCTCGGTCGCCCCTGATCGCAGACCGGAACAACTGACAGGAGCGAGATCATGACCTCCCACCCCTCCCCATTCCGCCCGGACATCCTGGCCGGACAGCGGATCCTCGTCACCGGCGGCGGCACCGGGCTGGGCCGCGGCGTCGCCCGCCACCTGGCCGAGCACGGCGCCGAGGTCCATCTCTGGGGCCGCCGTGAGGCTGTCCTCGAGGAGGCTGCGGACGAGGCATCGGCGTCCGTTCCCGGACGCGTCCACTTCCAGGCCGTGGACGTCAAGGACCATGACATGGTCGACGCCGCCATGGAAACCCTGTGGAGCGGGTTCGGCCCGCTCACCGGGGTTATCAACAATGCTGCGGCGAACTTCATCGCCCAGACCAAGGACCTCAGCCCCCGCGGGTTCGACACTGTCTCCTCCACAGTGATGAAGGGCTCTTACCACGTCACGCAAGCCGCCGGGAAGCGGTGGATCGCACAAGGGCTGAAGGGCAACGTCCTGTCCACCCTGACCACCTGGGTCTGGACTGGCTCGGCCTTCGTGGTCCCCTCAGCCATGGGTAAGGCCGCAGTGAACGCCATGACCATGTCCCTGGGCGTGGAGTGGGCCAAGTACGGGATCCGCATCAACGCGGTCGCCCCGGGCCCGATCCCCACGGAGTACGCCTGGGAGATGCTCAACCCCACGGAGAGCTCCTCCGCCGGGGCCACCCAGTTCGACAGCGTCCCGGCCGGCCGCCCCGGCACGGTCGAGGAATTGGCCAACCTGACGATTTTCCTGCTCACCGACGCCTGCGATTACATCACCGGCCAGACCATCGCGATGGACGGAGGGCAGATGCTCGCCGGCCCCGGCACCTTCGCCGGCTTGACCTCCATGACCGACGAAGACTGGGCCGAAGCCCGCGAGAAGTCCCGGGCTGCCACGGAGGCCTCCAAGGCGCAGCGAAGCGTGTAGCCCGGTAGTCGTCGCCGAAGAAACCATCCGTCCCCTGACTGGAGTCTCGATGTCCCCTCCCACTGTTCGCACCTACGAGGACTCCGCCGTCGTCGTCGCCGGCGCCTCCTCCGGAGTAGGGCTGGCCTCCTCTCTGGGCTTCATCGATGCCGGGGTGACACGGATCGCCATGCTTTCGCGTTCCTCGGAACGGGGCATCGCCGCGCGCGATACCGTGCGTGCACGCAACCCCGAGGCGACCGTCGAGTTCATCCCGGCGGATCTGAACCATCCCGATCAGGTTGCCGAAGCCATCGAGTCAGCCCACCGGAAATTGGGGGCCATCGACGTCATGGTCAGCTCCGTGGCGGCGTCCTACCGGCCGGAGCTGCTGCACATGGTCGACCCGGCGGAGTTCGCTGCGATCGTCAACGGGCAGGCCCTTCCACCCATGTATCTGACCCGGGCCGTCCTGCCGATCATGTCGGAACAGGGCGGGGGCAGCATCGTCAACATCGCCTCGGATGCCGCCAAGGTTCCGACCCCGGGTGAGTCCGTCCTCGGCGCAGCCATGGCGGCAATCGTCATGTTCAGCCGGACAGCAGCCATGGAGGCCAAGCGCAACGGGATCCGGGTCAATGCGGTCACGCCCTCCCTGATTTCGGGAACCGCGACGGCGGAGCGGGTCCTCAGTGACGGCTTCAGCAAGTCGCTTTTCGAGAAGGCGGCCCGGATGGCGCATCTGGGAGTCGCCGAGCCAGACGATCTCGCCGAGCTCGTGGTCTTCCTCGGAGGGCCCGCGTCGGCCCGCCTCACCGGGCAGGCCATCAGCGTCAACGGCGGTATCTCCGCCGGTTGAGCAACTACCCATCGGCACGGATGAAAGGCGGGGTCCCCATGGCCTCCATTTCCAATCGCTACACCCAGCTCACCGGCATCGACCATCCCATCGTCCAGGAGGGCCTCGGCCCGTTCCGCACCCCCAAGCTCGCCGCGGCGGTGTCCGAAGCCGGTGGCTTGGGCACTGTGTCCATGCCCGGCATGCCGCTGGACATCGATGCCGGCGCCCGCACCTTCCGCGAGCACATCGAGGAAGCCGCGAGCCTCACCGACCGCCCGTTCGCCGTGAACATCCCGGTCGGCGTCGACCACAACGGAGAAGTGCTCCCCTTCACCGACACCTACATCAAGACCGTGCTCGCCGCCCGGAAAGCGGACGAGACGCTGGCCCGCCAGCTGCGGGTGATCACCACCTCGGCGGGATTCCCCGGCCCCTACATCCAGGCCGTCAAGGACGCCGGAATGATCCACCAGCACAAGGTCGGTTCCACTCGGCAGGCCGTCAAGTCCGCGGAAGCGGGGATCGACGTCGTCATCGCGGCGGGCTTCGAGATGGGCGGACATGCCCCGAGCAAGGCCGTGCACACGTTCGTCCTGGTTCCCAGCGTCACAGAGGCCGTGGACGTGCCGGTCCTGCTCACCGGTGGTGCCCGCGACGGCAGGGGCCTGGCCGCCGCCCTGGCCATGGGGGCCGACGGCGTGGCGATGGGCAGCCGATTCATCGTCAGCCAAGAGAACTCCGACTGGCACCCGAACTACGTCCAGGCCCTGCAGGACGCGCGCGAGGGCGACGACGTCGCCTTCGACGGCGTCTACGGTCCCTGCCGCGGGCTGCGCAACAACGCCTCGGACAGACTGGCGGCCCGTAGCGGCCACGGGCCGGACGGCTCCGATGAGAAGCTCAGCGAGGTGGACCTCATGCGCTGGAAGATCGAGTCGATGCAGCTGTCCCAGACCGCCGGGGATGTGGAAAACGGACTGGTCCTGGCCGGTCAGGTCTCCTCTGCCCTGACCGAACTCATCCACGTCGCGGAATTCGTCCCCGCCATGGCCGAAGAGGCCGCCAGCATCCTCCGTGGCCTGGCGTCCCGTATCGACACCGCTGTGGCCGTCGATTGAGCGGTCCCCACCAGAGCCGAACGCCGGGGCGAGGCCGACAAGAAGGCAGACATGGACTTCGGAATGACGGAAACGCAGCAGGAGCTGCGGGACATCGTGCGGGCCTTCGCCCGTGACCGATTGGCCCCCGGGTACTTGGAGCGCGCACGATCGACCCGCTTCGACTGGGACCTGCACCGCCGCATCGCGGAACTCGGCGTCTTCGGCCTCTTGGCCGGCGAGGAACACAATGCCCTGCCGACCGAGGACTTCGTCGCCGTCGGGCTGGTGATCGAGGAACTGGCCTACGCGGACTTCAACATGGCCAATGCAGCCATTCCGGTGATGCTCATGGGCTCGCTCCTGGCCCGGCACGGCAGCCCGCGGGTCAAGGAGGAGTACCTGTCCCGGCTCGTCGACGGCAGCATCTACGTGGCACTGGGGCTCACGGAACCCGAATGCGGGTCCGATGTCAGCGCCATCACCACCACGGCCGAGACCACCGGGGACGGCTACGTCATCAGCGGTGAGAAAACCTCGGTGACTATGCTTCCCGGAGCCGAAGCGATCATTCTGGTGGCCCGAACCGTGCGGAGCGGGCAGGACGTGGGCGCTTCCGCTTTCCTCGTGCCACTCGACGCGCCCGGAATCTCCAAGGCACCCATTGAAGACCCCGGCTGGAAACCCCTGGGACGCGGGGTACTCCACCTCGACCGGACCGCCATTCCCGCCGATGCTCTCTTGGGACAGGAGGGCCAGGCTTTTAGGCAGGTGCTCAACGGCTTCGACTTCACCCGGCCGCTACTCGCCCTGACCGGAATCGGCTGCGCACAGGTATCCATCGACGAGACGGTGGAGTACGTCAGCCAACGCACCACCTTTGGGACGCCGCTGGCCAAGAACGAGGGCGTCTCCTTCCCCTTGGCCGAGCATGCGACGCACCTGCAGGCGGCGCGACTGCTGTGCTATTCGACGCTCTGGCACCGGACGGCCGACCGGCGGCACACCGCTCTCGCCGCGATGACCAAGTGGTACGGACCCTCGCACGCCAGCCAGGCGATTCGGGAATGCCTACTGCTGCACGGCAACTTCGGCTACAGCAGCGAGTTCCCCTTCGAACAGCGGCTGCGGGACGTACTTTCCGTCGAGATCGCCGACGGCACCGCCCAAATCCAGAAGATCATCATCGCCAGGGAGCTGTTCGGTCGGCAGTTCGTGCCCTACGGCACATGATGGCCCGAGGAAGGCGTGCCCCAGCCGGCGTTCACCGCCCGGAGGGCCGCGACCAAAGCTGCCGGCTGATCCAGCATCGGGGCATGGCCGGCGCCGGGCAGATCCAGACAGATCCCGCCCGCGGCCTCAATCAATCCGTGCACTGAAGCGGACACCATACCGAGTTCACCCCGCAGGTAAGCCAGTCGACCTCCGGGGCTCGGCATTGTGGTTCGCATCCTGGCCTTGCCATGGAAGATCCCGGCGTCGAATTTCCAGGTCCAACCTCCCGGAACCCGGCGGATCGAGCTGCGGGCCACATGGTCGCGCACGTCGGGCAACGAGGCCTGCACGGGGATTGGCCGGAAGCGCTCCACCGCCTGCTCCAGGCTCGGGTAGAGGCGGTGCCGGGAGACGAAGGCACCCGCCTCCGGTAGCTGTTGGGCCTCCGAACCGCCGATCGGCGAATCGACCACGATCGAACGGACTACCCCGGATTCCGCCTGCTCCCGCAGGTACAGGGTGATCAGACCGCCCAGGCTATGACCGACGACGGTGCAGTCCTGGCCCAGCCCGGCAGCGCGTCGGACTTCCAGCACCTCGGCGCCCCACGTGTCTATGTCGTAGCACGCCCGGTGGTCGCTGTCACCGTGACCGGACAGATCGAGGGCCACTACCCGGCCGCGCGCCGCCAGGAGCGGGCCGATGTGGTCCCACCAGCCGGAGTGGGCGCCGCCGCCGTGCACCAGCAAGACGTCCCCGCTGCCGGCTTCACCCCACATCCTGAAGGCGATCCGTGCCCCCTCCACTCTGACGGTGCCGCGGTCGGGACGCCGGTTCAGTGCCTCCACGATCCAGCCCGTCGTCGAGACGCTTGATAGCCCGACGTTTTCCTCCTCGTCTTCACCTTCGTCCCGCGTTACCGGCCCGGAACCGATCGTGGTCATGGCGTTCCTCTCCTCGGTGGGTCCGACCCTTCGACGGACCTTGAAGCATCGTGCGGCGGCCGTGCAGCTGACCCAACGTTCGACATTCGTGGAAACTTAGTCCCCTCCATTGACAAATATTAGCCGCCGACGGATCGTGGGGGAAGGACGCACCGCATACCCGCAGTCGATGGTGGAGGGATACGTCATGGACACCTTGGATCCCACAGCGCTAGCGGTTCTGGAGCGCGCCGCGCAGGACCCGGTGGCTTACGCACAGAGGTGGAAGGACCGCACCGGCGGCAAGGTGATCGGTTCCTTCCCCATGAACTTCCCCTCTGAGCTGGTCCACGCCACAGGTGCGTTGCCGGTCATCGTCCAAGAGAGCCGGACCCCGATCACCGAAGGCCGCAGCCTCTTGCCGGAGTTCTACTGCAGCTACACCCGCAGCGTGGCCGACCAGGCCGCCATCGGTGAACTCGATGTCTTCGACGCCTTTGTGCTGGTAGACCACTGCGTCCAGCTGCTCGGGGCCGCTGACGTCATCCGCTGGGCGAAGCGCGAGACACCCATGCACTTCGCCCAGTTCATCAGCTCGATGGACGACCCATGGAGCCGGGAACAGGTGGAGGACAAGATCGGTGCCATGCGGGAGGAGGTCGAGGAGATCACCGGGGCCACCATCACCCCAGAAGCCCTCACCGCCAGCATCCGGGCCTTCAACGAGAACCGTCGCCTACTCAGGGAGTTCTTCGAGATGCGCCGCACCGGCCGGTTGCACATCCCGGCCCGTCGGCTCCAGGCCTTGGTGAAGTCCAGCATGGTGATGGACATCGAGGAGCACACCGGTCTGTTGCGGCAGTTGTTGGACCGTCTCGATCCTCGATCACCGGCCCCCGACCATCTGGTCCGGCTTCACCTGTCCGGCCACTTCTGTGCTCCACCACGTCCAGAACTGCTGGACCTACTCGAGGAATGCGACGTCGTCGTGGTCAACGACGACCTCTACCACGGCTCCCGGTACGTCTCGACCGATGCCCCGGAAGACGTGGACCCCTTCGCCGCCTTGGCCGCCTGGTACCTGGACCGCAACGTCTCCGCCCCATGCGGGACCCGCGTCCAGCGCAACGTGGACTGGCAGTCCTACCTGATCGACAACCTGGACGAGACCGGCGCAGAAGGCGTCATCACGCTCATGGCCAAGTTCTGCGAGCCCCTGATGCTCTACTACCCCGAACTGCGCAAGGCCCTGAACGCCCGCGAAATCCCCGAGCTGCTCATCGAAACCGAGCACGAGGGGTTGGCGACCGAGTCACTGCGCACCACCGTAGAGACCTTCGTGGAACGTATCCGCCGCCAGCGGAACCGCCAGTTCACCCCGGCCTGAACCGACCACACCCCACCTGACGGAACAGGAGCCATCCGATGTCTGCAGACCTCAACCACAGCACCAAGCAGTCCCTGGAAATGTCCGCAACCCGCCTCGTCACCCCGGATCCTCCAGACAAGTCGAACCGTCTGTCCAGCACGAAGATGGGCGGCCGAATGGTCAGCGAGTACTGGGACAATATCTTCAGTGCCCGCGAACGCGGCAAGACAGTTGTCTGGTACAACGGCACCGCCCTGAACCCCATCTTCCAGGCCGCCGGCCTGGAGTGGTGCCACGGTGAGGCATTCTCCGCCCGGCTGGCCGCCATGCACATGGAGGGACCGGCCCAGCAGGCCGGCGCCGAATACGGGTACATCGGCGAACTCTGTTCCTACGCCCGCACCCACTTGGGCTGCGCGGTGATGACCCAGAAGGGCATCACCGAGAAGCAGAACGGCATCGTCGGGATGGTCGAACAGGAAGAGCTCGCGGCCAAGCTGCCCTCCCCGGACTTCTTCGTGAATGCCTATGCGGGCTGCAGCACCGGCCAACAGTGGGACGCCATGACCTACCGGGTCTTCGACAAGGAACTCCCGATGTTCAATGTGTCCTTGCCGATGATCTGGGGCAACAAGAAGGACTCCGGATACCTGCGGGGCGAGGAGTGGGAAACCACCCCGCTCTACGTCGAGGAGCAGCTCAAGGAACTGATCAGCTTCATCGAATACCAGACGAAGCGGCCGTTCGACTGGGACGCGCTGTCCGAGAACATGTACTACATCAAGAAGGCCTCGGAGCTGCGGTTGGAGGCGATGGCACTGTGCGCCAAAGCCCCCACGCCGGCCACGTATTGGGACTGGGTCGCGAGCATCGCCCCGATCAACTTCCTACCGGCGAACCAGATGCTGGTGGATTACTTCCAGCGGGTCAAGGACGAGATCGAGCAGCGCATCCGGGACAACGTCTCCGCCGTGCAGAACGAGCGGTACCGCGTCTACTTCGACGGCATCATGAACTGGAACAAGCTGGGATTCCTGACCCGCAAGTTCGCCGAGTACGACGTCGCAGTGGTGGCCGGCCGCTATACCCACGATTCGTTCTGGCAGGAGCCGGACCTCATCGACCTGGACCGGCCCCTCCTGGGGATGGCGCAGCACTACTTGATCTGCCCCATCAACCACGGGCTGAAGATCATGGAAGAGCTGCTGCTGAAGCGTTGCGACGAGTACGCCATCGACGGCATCGCCTTCCATTCCACCCGTACGTGCCGGGCGATGACCAACCCCCAGCACGTCCTGGCTCGGACGGCCGAACGCGACCGCGGCATCAAGTCCTTCTTCTTCGAGGGGGATGTCGCCGACGCGTCGTTCTACAAGGACGAAACGTTGGAGAGCGGCCTGGTGGCCATGCTGGAGTCGATCGACCAGCAGCGCGCGAAGGCCTTGAGCGGCTCATCACGGCACACGGGGTAACTCGATGGGACGGGGAACCACAATGAAGTGGTACACGATGGGCGTGGACCTGGGGTCGACGACGGCCAAGGCCGCGATCGTAAACAACGACGGCGACATGATCTCCTCCACGGTGGTCCAGATGGGTGCGGTCAGCCGCCGGGCCGTCGGGGTGGCGATAGACCGCGTCCTCGGGCAGGCCGGCCTGCAACCCTCTGACATTGCCCGGACCATCAGCACCGGCTACGGTCGCCGTCTGGTGCCGTCGGTTGACAAGACCTTCACGGAGATCACCTGCCACGCGCGGGGCGCCGCCGCCCTGTCCCCGGGGGTTCGTCTGGTCATCGACATCGGCGGTCAGGACAGCAAGGCCATCGCCGTGGACGAGGAAGGACTGGTGGACCGGTTTGCCCTGAACGACCGCTGTGCCAGCGGCACCGGGCGGTTCTTCGACGTGCTGTGCCGAGCCCTGGAGGTTGACCTCGGCGAGCTCTTCGACCTGGCCCTCCAGGGGACGGAGAACCTTGAGGTGAGCAGTATGTGCGCCACGTTCGCCGAGACCGAGGTGATCTCCCTGTTGGCGCAGGACGCCGAACCCGCGGACATTTCCGCTTCAGTACACCGCTCCGTGGCGTCCCGGACGCTAGGACTCGTCGCCCAGGTCGGCAAGGCGTTCCCGGCGGTGATGACCGGTGGAGTGGCCAAGAACCAGGCCCTGGTGCAATTCCTCTCGGACTCCCTCGGCCAACAACTCGTCCTTCTGGACGATCCGCAGATCGCTGGCGCACTCGGCGCTGCACTGATCGCCCGGGACGAGCACCAGGGGAGCCTCAGCCTCGAGTCCGCCGACGTCGACGCGGACGCACAGCTGGTGGGCCAGCGCTCCGGAGGGGTGCGGGACTGCACCGGCTGCGACGGCCAACTGCACCGTGACCACCCAGCACACGGGAACAGCGGCCCCGTTCCCGTCATCCTCAGCTTGGACCGCCTCGCTGCCCCAGGGTCCAACGGCAGCTGAACGGACGACGTCGCCCCGTCCGACCGGAGTCGGGGCCGCCTCCGCAACCGCCTCGGTAGACTAGAAAACCATGACTAGCCCCACCGGAGCCGAAACGATCGCGGGGTCCTCACCACCCCGGCAGCCGCAGGCCAACCTGGCCCAAGGGAGCGCGCGATCCGTTCTCATGACCGTCCTGGGTGAGCTGGTGTGGCCCACGGGTGGAGCGGCGCGGACATCGGCGCTGCTGTATGTGATGGGCGGACTCGGCATCGAGGAGGCCAACGCCCGCCAGGCCCTCATCCGGGCGGCCGATTCGGGATGGATCACGTCGCACAAGCACGGACGCGAGGTCAGCTGGACCCTGACCCCCTATCTGGTGAGGGTCTTCGAGGAAGGCTCACAGCGCGTCTTCGACCTCAGTGAACCGTTTTCGGACTGGGATTCGCAGTGGTTGGTTCTGTTCATCACCGTGCCCCAATCTCAGCGCAGACAACGCAAACGGCTGTACAGCGACCTGACCTGGGTCGGCTTCGGCAACCCCTCCCCCGGCGTGTGGCTCAGTCCGCATGGTGAACGCCGCGGTCAAGTTTCCGAGGTAGTGGACCGCATGGGTCTGGCCGAATCGACTATGTCCTTCTACGGCCCCGTGGACGGTGTAGGGCTGACCGAATCGGAGATCGTCGCCAAGGGCTGGGATCTGGACTCACTCGCCGAGGACTACCGGCAGGTCTACGAGGAGTTCCGAGACCCGGCACCGACCAGCGAGGATGATCTGTTGTTCACTGAGATCCGGGCCGTTGGGCAGCTACAGCGATTCCCCTTTACGGACCCGCAGCTGCCCGAAGCCCTGTTGCCCGATTGGATCGGACGGACGGTCGCCAGCCACATCAAATCGCTCCGCCTTGAATGGGCTGACGCCGTCCGCGATCGGTGGGCGGCCATCAACCGCGGTCGGTACTGACTGCCTTAGGGAAAGCGGACCCGTGAATGTCGGGGCCATGGCGTTACGCGCCGCAGGTCTGCTCACTTCCAGACGGGCGATCCCGTTCGCGGTGGCGGGGTTGATCCGGTCCCGGGTCACGAGGTGACCGGTTCTTCGCCCTGCTTGTCCGAGTGCGTGGAGGCAACGACCTCCTCAAGCTCACCGGACTTGATCTGCTCCAGCAGGACGAACTTCTGGATCTTGCCGGTCGGGGTCTGGGGGTAGGCCTCGGTGAAGTACCAGCGGCTAGGGGCCTTATGGGCAGAGATGCGCTCCCGGCACCAATGCTTCAGCACTGCGGGGTCGGGGCGGGTGCGGCCGTCCCTGAGCCGGGCGACGGCGGCCACCTCCTCACCCCACTTCTCGCTCTCCACGCCGACCACCACCAGATCGACGAAGTCCGGGTGTCCGGCGAGGACCTCTTCGATTTCCCGGGGGTAGAGGTTCACGCCACCGCGGATGATCATGTCCTTGAGGCGCCCGGTGACCCTGAGGAAGCCCCGATCATCCATGGTGCCCAAGTCGCCCATGTGGAGCCAGCCGTCCGGGTCGATGGTGGCAGCAGTCTGGTCCGGGAGCTGATCGTAGCCGAGCATGTTCTGATAGCCGCGGGCACAGATTTCGCCCTGCACGCCCGTGGGCACGGTCTCCCCTGTGTCGACGTCGACAATCTTCATTTCCAGTTCCGGCAGGGCCTGCCCGACGGTCTGTGCCTGGTCCTCGGGCGAGTCAGTGACGCGTGTCTGATTGGTCACCCCATGCATCTCGGTCTGCCCGAACAGGATGCTGAACTGGCATTCCCAGCGGTCCATGACCCGCTTGACCAACGCTTCGGACACCGGCGCGGCCCCGGACATGATGGTCTGCAAGCTGGACATGTCCCGCGTGGCGGAATCCGGATGCTCAAGGACAGCCAAGAGCATGGTGGGAACCATGAGCGAGTGGGTGCCGCGGTAGGTTTCGAAAAGCTCCAAGGTCAGAGCCGGGTCGAACGCTGGCATGACCACATAGGTCCCCCTGGCGGAGATCGTCTGCAGCTCCGTGACCGCGCCACCGCCGATGTGGTACATCGGCATGGCATTGATGCACACGCCGTCCGGCCCCATCGCAGCGCGCTCGCCCACGAAGGCGGCCTCGTTCACGATGCCCTTGTGGTGCAGGATCGCCCCCTTGGGGAAGCCGATGGTTCCGGAGGTGTACTGAACCTGTACCGGATCGGTCGGGCTGACCTCGGGAAATTCGAGCGCGTGATCGCCCGAGTCCAGGAACTCGTCCCATTGGTCAAAGGTGACGAGGGTATTCAGCTCCGTGGCCTCGGGCAAGGCGGCCTGCACGACCGGCTCGAGGTCGGCACCCCGATAGGACCGCACGTAGAACAGGGCCACGGCACCCGACTGGCGAAGAAAGTACTTGAACTCGTGGGCCTTGTAGGCGGGGTTCGCCGCGACGACGAGCATGCCGGCCATGGCGACGGCCTGTTGCAGGATCACCCATTCGGCGCTGTTGGGTGCCCAGATGGCGATCCTGTCGCCAGGGGAGAAGCGGGTCAGCAGGGCGCGGGCGGCACGCTCGACATCCGCCAGGAACTCGGCGTAGGTCCAGTGTCGACGCTCGGCGGGATCCGGCACGGCATCAACCAAGGCCAAGTGCTCGGGTGCGCGCTCCGCCGCCTCCCGGAGCAGGTCCGGAAGCGTGATGTCACGGACACCCGTACTTTGCTCGGCTGGCCAGTATGACTGGGTCAACGGGGTGGTCATCGGTACTCCTTCGATGCTGCGGTGGATTCCACTCGGCCTGACGGACAGGTTGTCGGCTGGACTGGCGTCTTCGTCACGCCGGGCCACCGTTGGGCATGTCGAACACTCGCCGTGATGTCCATACATACGGTCAGACCTTTTAAATTGATTATGTGATCTGCCTCACCAGATTTCAAGGCATACCCCCACTTCGACCGACGGAGCACCGAGGGACTCAGCAGCCAGGGACTCCTGCGGGCATCCCGTGTGATGTAGCTAACATGATGGAATGGTACGACAGACTTTATAGCCTGACCAGACATTTGGTCCAACAATTTTCAACGCACTTCGCGCTGCCACACCCTTCGCCCCTGACCCGATGTGAGAGCTACGCGTTCGCGCCGCCCACCGCACGGAGCACCCGACGGTCGGATCGACGATGATCCCGGGCCAGACGCTTCCAGCAAGGATCTGACTCCGCTCGCACCGGGACCGAAGCCGACCCCCACCCCTGGCACGCCCCCATGCCGGGCACAGGGATCTGGCTCGCCAGCAGCGCGCCCGTGGCGTTGATGCCCGGAAGCCCGCCCTAGATCTCCGCATCCTCAGACCGGCCACTCGACCTCGCTACACACCTACAGCAAAAGAGCCATCACTCAAAGGGTCTGACCATTGAAAAAATAGTCCAGCCACTTTAGGATCACCGTGATGTGACCCACGACACCGTGCAGCACTGGGAGACGACCATGCCCCCACACACAACGACCTCGCGGGATCGCTACACCGAGGCCGAGGCAAAGGCCTATGCCGACGCTGGTTTCTGGAAACCGGAGAGCTTCTACCAGCTCGCCCTCAGGCAAGCTGCCGAGCGCCCTGACCAGACCTTCGTGTTCGACAACGCGAAGTCGCTCACCTACGCGCAGTTCCGTGAGCGCGTCCTGCGGACCGCCGTCGGCCTACGGCGTGCGGGCATCAAGCCGGGCGACCGCGTCGCCGTGCAGCTGCCGAACTGGAGCGAGTTCCCTGTTCTCGCTGTGGCGCTGTCCCGCATCCAAGCCGTCCTCGTGCCGATCATGCCGATCTACCGCCGCGACGAGGTGGGGTATGTGCTGAAGCACTCGGGAGCCACAGCAGCGGTCACCTCCCAGAGCTTCCGAGGCTTCGACCACCTGGCGATGTTCCAGGAACTCGCGCCGGACTGCCCGGACCTGCGATTCCTGGTCGTTGCCCGCCCCACGAACGACCCCGCCCCCGGGGCCGCCTTCACCTTGGAGTCCCTTGAAGCGGCCGGTGACCTGGACTCGCTGGAGGAGGAGGCCGGGCCAGACAGCTCACCCGATGACGGGTATCTCATCGTCTACACCTCTGGCACGACCTCTCGGCCGAAGGGCTGTTTCCACACCGTCAACACCGTGCGCTCCAGCGCCGCAGCCATCGCGAAGAGTCTCGACTACACCGAGGACGACATCCAGTTCGGCCCCTCTCCCGTGACCCACAGCACCGGCCTGGCAACGAGCATCCTCCTGCCCATGGTCTCGGGCGCGACATCCTTCCTCATGGAGGCCTGGGATCCGGGTGAAGGGCTGCGCTTGATCGAGCAACACCGGTGCACAGTGACGGTGACGGCGACCCCGTTCCTGCAAATGCTCATGGGCGCCTACGACCCGGACAAGCACAACCCCAGCAGCTTGCGCGTGTGGGTGTGCGCGGGGTCGCCGATCCCCGGTGCGATCGTGGAGCAGGCCTCGCAGGTCCTGCCCTCCGCCCAGACACTCAGCCTGTACGGCCGGTCAGAGAACATGCTGACCACGATGTGCACGGTGGCGGACGATCCCCAACGGTCCATCACCTCAGACGGCAGGGCGCTGGAAGGTGCCGTGGTCAAGGTCGTCGGACCCGACGGCTACGAGCTGCCCCGCGGCGACGAGGGCGACATCGCCTACAAGGGCCCGAGTCACATGCTGGAGTACTTCCGTGACCAGGAGCAGACCGCACAGTTGTTCACTCCGGAGGGGTATTCGCGTTCCGGTGACCTCGGGCGCATGGACGACGACGGCTACGTGCGCGTGACGGGACGCTTGAAGGACATCGTCATCCGCGGGGGCGTGAACATCAGCGCCCGGGAGATCGAGGACGCCCTGATGGGGCATCCCTCAGTGGGGAACGTGGCGGCAGTGGGGATGCCCGACGAGCGCTTGGGCGAGCGTGTGTGCGTTTACGTCCAGGTCGCCTCGAACGCCGACCCCCTCACTCTCGATGACGTGGTCGCGCACCTGCGCGGGCGCGGCGTGGCGACGCAGAAACTCCCCGAGCGGCTCGAGGTCGTCCCCGAGCTGCCTATGACGGCTACCGGCAAGATCCAAAAGCACGTGCTGAGGGCGGACATCGCCGAAAAGGTCTCCTGACAGTCGCCCGCGGAGAACTGGAGGGGGCTCGGACACGGGCCAAGACACTCAGAGAATCCCGGCGACTGCGGTGCGACGGCCGCCGATACTACTGATCCTTGATGAGGTGATTGACGGAATGGGGCAGGGATCCGGCCCGACCGATCGGACGAATCCGAGCAGCAATCCCGGCCCCTGCTGGACTGAGCGCAGACGGGACCGCAGCACCTTCTCCAACTCCTCCAAGCTCCGGAAGGCCCGGTTCGCCAGATGGTCCTTTATGTGTGCCCACAACGTCTCGACCGGGTTCAACTCCGGGGCGTACTTGGGCAGGTGCACCGCGCTCAACCATGCCCGACCGGCCACCTCCCGGCTCACCCAGCGGGCAGTCTGCGAGGACAGCCCGAGTCGGTCCAGCATCCGCCAGACCCCGGAAGGGTCGGGGTAGCGGCGGCCGAACCGCTCTGACATCAGGTGGTTAATCCGGTCCAGGTGCCACTGCTGGTCCTGCCAGCCGTGGCGCCTGAGCCCTGGGGAATCAGGGCGATCAGGGTGATCAGCTCGCGCTCTTGCTCGGGGCTCAGCAGGGTATCGGCTCCTAGCGGGCCGCGCTCAAGGCTTGGGCGCCGCCCTTGGACCAGGTGTTATGCCGCAGGTGGACGGCTTGGCAGGAGGCACCGAGCAGGCGGGCGATCTGGGCTTGGGAGTGTTTGCCGGCCTCGAACAGGGCAGCGGCGCGCATCCGACGGGCGTGAAGTTCCTCAGGGGCACGAAGGTTCTGGGGGAACTCCACGCCTTATGACAGGACAGGCGCCGACATTCGTCAAAACCAACCTCGAATATCAGTAGCTCTGAATGACATTTACGGCCTTAGTGCGTGTGTAACTGAGTAGTTCATCAAGGCACTCTTCACGACCGATCCCGGAGGCCTTGACACCGCCGAAAGGCATTCCGGGAAAGTGTTGGGTCGCTCCGTTCACCCAGACGTATCCCACATCCAGCTCCCGAACTATTCGCTGCGCTCGTGCTAGGTCGTTAGTCCAGACACTCGCAGTCAAGCCGTATTCAACCCCGTTCGCGAGAGCGATCACTTCACCCTCTTCGCGCCAAGTCAACACCGAAAGCACTGGCCCAAAGACCTCCTCGTTGGCGATCCGGTGTTCTGGCTGGACGTCGCCGAGTACGGTCGGGCGCACGAAGTAGCCCTTCTCGAACCCCTCCGGAGGGCCTCCGCCCGCCAGGACGGTCGCACCTTCCGTTACCGCCAGATCGATGTAACCAAGCGTTTTTTCATACTGCGCCATGGAGGACATGGGTCCAAGCGTGGCCCCATCATTCAATGGTGAGGTCATAGGTGTCGCATCGAGCTTGTCGACTACAGCCTGTACTAGTTCGTCGGCGATCGATTCGTGGACTAGCAACCGGGAGGTGGAACCGCATGACTGCCCGGCCCAGCCGAAATTCATGCCGCGGATCGCGGCGCTGGACGCGGCGTCGATATCGATGTCCGGGCAGGCGATGAAGGCGTTCTTGCCCCCGAGCTCGAGCGTTACGGATTTTACGCCTGTCTCGGCGGCGTCGCGCTGGATCGCCCTACCGGTGGGTTCGCTGCCGATGAAACCGATGCGATGGACGGACGGGTGCCGCACGAGCGTGCGCGGGACCTCAGGACCATCTCCGACGACCACCGACAAGACACCGGGGGGCAGGAGTTCACTGAAGAGTTCGCCCATCCGAAGCGCCGAGAGCGGAGCTGCTTCCGGTGGTTTCAGTACCACGCAGTTACCGGCCACTACGGGTGCGGCGATTTTCGTGATGGCAAACATCGCTGGATGGTTGAAGGGGATGATCCTTGCGACCACGCCGAACGGTTCGAGCAGCGTGAAGTGCAGGTTCTCACCGGACGCTGGAACGGTCTCGCCCTTGGCCTCCAGCGCCAGGCCGGCGAAGTAGCGCAGTGCCTCGCTGGAACGGGCGAGATCCGCGCGCATCTGCGTGATCGGCGCGCCGCAGTCCACGACGTCCAAAACGGCCAGTTCCTCCGCGTGCTGGTCCACGACGTCGGCCATGGCACGGACGGCAGTAGCGCGCTCTTTCGCCGGCGTCCGCCGCCATAGCTTGAATGCCTGCTCGGCAGCGGTGACGGCGGCGGCGACTTCGTCGGCTCCTGCGTCGGGAACCGTGGCGATGGAGGCTTCGTCGATCGGACTCGTCACTTCGAACGTCTTGCCGGAAGCTGCCTTGGTCAACCGCCCACCTACGAGGAGCTTCCATTCATGTCTTAGCAGTCTCGCCGCGTACTCCTGTGTCGGGTGCGGGGAGGAAGGGTGAGCCATAAGTCCAGACCTCCTACCTTTTCTCACTATGTGCTAAGAAAATCATTCATATTGATAAGAACCGTAGCTGAAGGCGGGTGCCGCGGCAAGGCTCGTCTGGCGGCGGAGGGCTAAGGAAGGCGACGGGTGCCCCGAGCTCGAACTTCGGCACCTGAGGAAGCACCCAGACGCGCCCGACTCCTCGCTGCCACCAGAAGGCGCAGCGGCGTGAGGAGTGGATCCTCTACGCTCCCACCCTTTCTTGTGTGGACTGGCAACCCGATGATCTTGACGAGTCAACAGCCGCGCCGTATGGTCTGGATCACTATACGCTAAGCCATTCTCACATAGTGCGAATGTTGCTCCAGTAGGGGATCGAGGTGAGCGCGGGTGCAGCCAGTCGGCCAGACACGGATCGGCGTCTACTGCCGTCTCGCGCCGCGGTCGTCCTTCGATCGGTTCCTCTCTGGCCAGGTTGGTGTTTACGTACGCAACCTGCAGAAACGTATCGCAAGCGTCCCCGCTGTGGTCGATAGTGGCGTGCGTTTCCGGCACATGGACGGGTTCGGCAGCTACCGCAGGATCAGCGACACCGCCGCACCTCTAGTAGAGGACATCCAGGACCAGCCGACCTCGCGAGAGGTGTCCCGCACCGGCAACGTCGCCCGGAACGCGCGGTACGACCGACCTGCTGCCGACGGGGGACACCAACAGGTTGTCGGAGGGCTTTATGAGCGCTGATTGCCCTGCAAGCCGTAAGACGGTCCCGGGAACGGCCAGTGCCCGCAAGGTCGTGCAGCTTCTCCTGAGCTTCTCCGAGCGTCGTCCCCGCATGAGCGTTGCTGAGCTGTCCGCCGAACTGAACATCACCCAGGCAACCACGTACCGCTACGTCGCACTCCTGAAATCCCTCGGCACGGTTGAAGAGGGCCCAGACAGTTCGTACCAGCTCACTGCAAAGGTCCTGCCCATGGCTCGCGCCGCCCAGGTGGTCAACAGTGAAGCGCGGCTCGCCCGGCCGGTCATGGAGGAGATGTCCCATCGCCTAGGTGAGACGGTCATGCTGCTGGCCGCGGCCGGTGATCTGGCAGTCTGCGTCGACCGCGTCGAATCAGCGCGGCCCATGCGGTTCACCTTCGAGCCGGGCCACTCACTTCCGCTGGGACGGGGCGCTTCGGGGAAGCTCCTGCTCGCACTGCTCCCGCCAGCTGACCGGATGAGACTCCTCAATACCTGGTCGGGCGAGGAGCGCACCGCTCTGGCCTTCGAGCTCGAAACGATTGCCGAACAGACCTACGCCGAGAGCTTCGGCGAGGTCGACGAGGGCTTGTGGGCCTGCTCTGTGCCCGTCCGCACCTTCCGCCCCCAACTCGTCCTCAGCGTCGCCGGGCCCGAGTCCCGGATACCGCCTGACGACAGGTCCGCGATCGTGGCGTCGATGAAGGCTGGTGCCGGAACGATCAGGGACGCCCTTGAGGAGTTCGCCATGCACTGACACCCCGCAAGTCGATACCCCATCGCCGACAGGAAGGTCGGATCACCATGAGAGAGCTACGACGAACTATCACCACTCCTATGGCAGCGGCCGTATCCGTCGCTGTGCTCACAGCCTGCACCGGCCTCGTCGGGCAGGACGCGGCAGACTATCCGCAAGAGGACATCGAATTCCTGGTGGGCGTCAGTCCAGGAGGCGACTACGACACCTGGGCACGGATACTGGCGCCCCACCTGGAAGAGGCGCTCCCCGACAACGTCACCGTCATCGTCGACAACGTTCCGGGAGCCGGCGGCCTCCGAGCTGCCAACACGCTCGCAGCGGCAGAACCCGATGGCTACGTCTTCGGGATCACCAACACGATGGGACTGACCGCCGCCTACGCCACGGGACAGACCGACTTCGAGGTCCCGGACCTGACGTGGCTCGCCTCGATCAGCCAGGAACCGATGGCCGTCCTGGTCAGCCCTGATGCCGGGTACGAGACCATCGACGACCTCGCTGCCGACGGCACACCGAGGGCCGCCATCACAGGGATGGGAGCGAGCACGGGTATCGGTGCCGCCCTGGTGGCGAACACCTACGGGTTCGACTGGGACGCGGTGACGCACGATGGCGGTGCCGATGCTTCGCTGTCGGTCGTCAGGGGTGACTCCGACTTCATGATCGACTCGGTGTTCAGCCGCAGTGGGGAGATCGAGGCGGGTGACCTGGTCCCGATCCTCAACCTTTCGGACCAGACGGAAGGTCCGGGCCTCGCCGACGTCGAGTCCGCTGCCGAGCAGGGCGAGGACGAGCTCGTCGGAGCGCTCAGGTTCTCCCGCGACCTGGCTGCGCCGCCGGACCTGCCTGACGAGGTACACCAGACTCTCACCACCGCCCTGGAGGAAGCCCTGGCCAGCGCGGAACTCGAGGAACAGGTGGAGGAAGCCGCGCTCGAGCTCAGTCCGCTGGACTCCGGAGAAGCCACCGCTCAGGTCGAGGAGATGGTCGCTATCTACGAGGAAGTAGAACACATGCTGGAGATCGACGAGTAGTCGTTACCGCAGATCCGTAGCACGCACCTGAGAGGAACACATGCTCGCGGAGATCTTAGCCGGTTTTTCCACTGTGTTCCAGTGGCCGAACATTCTCATTGTCCTGGGCGCCGTCGCCATCGCTTTTATCATCGGCGTTCTCCCCGGGCTCGGTGGTGCGGTCGCCCTCGCCCTGCTCATTCCCTTGACGTTCGGAATGAGCCCGGAGGCGGCGATCATTCTGCTGATGGGGGTCGCGGGCGCGGTGTGCTACAGCGGCATGATCACGTCGATTGTGCTCAACACACCCGGGACGCCTGAGAACGCGGCCACCGTGATCGACGGATATCCGCTCGCCAAGCAGGGCCGGGCGACCGAGGCGATCGGCGCCGGCATCGGGGCATCAGTCCTCGGAGGCCTGATCGGAATCGGTTTCCTGATTCTGCTGGTCCCGGTGGCAAGGGAACTAGTCCTCAATTTCTCCTACCCTGAATACCTGATGATGGCGGTCTTCGCATTGACCGTCATCGCCATGCTCACCCAGGGGCGGGCGTGGAGAGGGCTGCTCGCAGCTGGCGTGGGGTTCATGCTCTCGGTCATCGGGCTCGAACCCATCACCGGCTCTCCCCGGTTCACCTTCGGCGAGACCTACCTTTGGGACGGAATCCCCGAAGTACCGGCTCTCATCGGGCTGTTCGCCGGAGCGGAGATGCTCGCGCTCTATGGGCGGGGCAAGGCCGTTTCCGAGGTGCCGTCGGGCACAACTGCGTCAACCTTCGGTACCGGTGTCAGAGCAGCGCTGCGCCACTGGAGCCTCGTGCTGCGCGGCGGGTTGATCGGCACCGGTATCGGGGTCGTCCCGGGCGTGGGAGGTGTGGTCGCCTCGTTCCTCTCCTACGGGCAGGCCGTTCAGACGTCCAAGCATCCCGAGCGGTTCGGGAAGGGTGCCATCGAAGGCGTGGTCGCCGCGGAGTCCGCGAACGACGCCAAGGACGGCGGGTCGTTGCTGCCTACTGTGGCGTTCGGCATCCCGAGCAGCGTGACGATGGCGATGCTTCTGGGCGCGCTGGTGATGCACGGAGTGCCCGCCGGGCCGACCCTCATGCTCGAACGCACCGACCTCATCTACGTGATGATCGCCGTCCTGGTGGTCGCGAAGCTGGCCGCTCCGGTGTTCGTATGGCTGATCGGACCGCGCATTGCGAAGTTGACGCAGGTCCGGCCTTCACTGCTGGCGCCTGCCGTGGTCGTCATCGCACTGTCCGGTGCGTTCGCACTCAACGGCGATATCTACGACGTCTTCGTGGTGCTGGTCTTCTCGTACCTCGGGTACGGAATGCAGCGGTACGGGTTTTCCCGGATCGCCTTCGTGATCGCCCTCCTCCTCGGTGAACTGGTCGAACGCTCATACCACCAGACAGTCGCGTCTTTCGGCGACATCACCGGCATCGTCACACGCCCGATCTCCCTGGTGCTGGTGATCATGACCCTGCTGATGCTTGCTGTGCCCTTGGTCAAACGCCTGCGCTCGCGGTCCACGGACAAGGGGGGCCGACCGGCTGCACAGACCGGTAACCCCTCTGGCGACATCGTCCACGGCCCGGGAACCGTGGTCTTCGACGGCGTGCTCATCCTGTTCATCGGAGCTCTGGTCTGGTCGGCGCTCGCTCACGTGGAGGGCGCCGCCCGGCTGGTGCCGCTCATCATCGGCGTACCGACGCTGCTGGGTCTCGCTGTCCTGCTGGTGCTCGACCTGGCGAAGGCAAGGGGGCGCAGCGGCGACACAGAACAGGCCGAGGTACTGAGGCGCGAGCTGAAGTTCGCCGCGTGGGCCGTGTCCCTCGTCGTGGTGGCCGTGCCCTTCGGGCTGTACTTGACCATTCCGGTGGCGGTCTTCGCTTTGCTGAAGTTCGTCAACCGCGAGGGCTGGCTCCTGTCTGCGGCCATGGCGTTCGGGCTCGGGCTCTTCAGTTACACCGTCTTCGAGGTCCTTCTCGGGCTCTCTCTTTAAAACCAGCCAGCTGAGATCGAGAGAAATAAGTAAAATGGAAGAATGCATGATGCCAAAGAATCGTGAGGGCATGAAGCGGACGAAAATAATGGCGGCCGAGGAGCGGACTATCCGATACGGCGTTGAAATAGTCGACACTACCCTCAAGGCGCAGGTGGGATTGTCGATAATTCGGTGGGACTACGACAACGAGGGCATCGCGGGACCGGCGGGTGAGGCCGGATGACTAGCGGCAGCAGTGAGGTCTGGGGGAGCGACGTCCTCGTCGATTGGTTGACGCAGACCGGGATTCCTTACATCGCCCTCAACCCGGGTGCCAGCTTCCGCGGCCTGCACGACAGCCTTGTCAACCATGCCGATGTGGATGCGCCCCAGATGGTGGTGTGCCTGCATGACGAGCATGCTGTCGCCGTCGCCCACGGCTACACGAAGGTAACCGGCCTGCCCATGGCCGTGGCACTCCACGCGAACGTGGGCCTGATGCACGCCAGCATGGCCATATTCAATGCGTGGTGCGACCGCGCGCCGGTGTTCATCATCGGGGCGACGGGGCCGCTCGACGCCGCCCGGCGCAGGCCCTGGATCGACTGGATCCACACGTCGTCAGACCAGCCCGCGATCGTACGCCCCTTCACGAAGTGGGACGACACGCCCACATCGCTGCCGGCGTCACTGGAGGCGCTGGCCCGCGCCTGGGACATCTGCCGAACAGAGCCGCAGGGCCCGACCTACGTCGTGCTGGACAGCGAAGTCCAAGAGGAGCCTGTCGCCGATGTGCCCCGGCTTCCTCCGATTGTGCCCGGTGCGGCCCGCGACCAGCCCGCGGCTTCAGGTGCGTCGATAGACCGGGCGGTCGAGCTGCTCGGGTCGGCTGCCTCCCCGGTGCTGCTCGTTGGTACCGGAAGCCGCACCGAGGATGCGTTCGCGCAGCGGGTGCGCCTCGCCGAGGCTTTGGGAGCGCGTGCCATCACGGATCTCAAGGCCGGTTCGTTCTTTCCCACACGGCATCCGGCGCACGTGCCGGGGCCTGGTGTGGTGCTGGGGTCGGAGGGTCGCCGCGCCCTGGGCGAAGCAGATGTCATCCTGGCGCTCGGTTGGACGGACCTGGCGGGCACGCTGTCCCAGGTGACGACATCCGCGAAAGTCGTTTCCGCCACGCTTGAACCGCTGGTCCTGAGCACGTGGAGCAAGGATCACCAAGGTCGCCCCGAGGTTGATGTATGGCTGACCGCGGACCCTGATCAGGCAGCAGCTCAGCTCCTCGACCGGATCGGATCGAGGAGTTCCGTGGAGTCGGTTCCTGCTGAAGAAGCGCCATCCTCCGAACAGGGGATGCCTTCCGAAAGGCATGGCGAGCCGAAATCGATCACCATTACGCAATTGGTACGTGCACTGCGGAGCACAGTGGCGGGTGAGTCGGTCACTCTGACGAGAGTGCCGCTGGGTTGGGACTACGCCGAGTGGCCGTTTGAGCATCCGCTGGACTCGCTTGGCCACGACGGAGGCGGTGGCGTCGGCTCCGGACCCGGAATGGCGGTAGGTGCCGCGTTGGCCCTGCGCGGATCCGGCCGACTCCCCATCGCGGTCCTCGGCGACGGTGACTACCTCATGGGCGTGCAGGCACTGTGGTCTGCCGCGCATGACGACATCCCGCTCCTGGTTGTTGTAGCCAATAACCGCTCGTACTTCAACGACGAGATCCACCAGGAGCGTGTGGCACTGCGGCGCGGACGCGATACCAGCCGGAAGTGGGTCGGGCAACGGCTCGACGACCCTGCGCCGGACCTCGCCGGCCTCGCCCGTGCCCAGGGCCTGGAGGGGGTTGGACCGGTGAGCGATCTGTCCGAGCTACCCGCTGCGCTGAGGGAAGGCGTTCGCCTGCTCAAAGCCGGTCGTTCTGCCGTGGTCGACGTGCTCACGGAACCCGGGTACGCTGCTGGCGCCTAGGCTGACCAGGTGTGCCTTGCAGAGCCCCGCTTGTGAGTGTGCTGGTACTTTTTCCAAAGGGGTGCTCAGCGTCGGGTCTCGTCGATCCCGATCGCTTAGGTAAAGGGGTGGGCTATCGGGAAGACCGGGCCACTTGGCCGCTTGTGCAGGGCTGTGGTTGTGCGCGTTCGGGCGGGCAGGGCCGGTGTCACTTCGGTGAACGGGCTGAGGGTACGGCTTGTATTCAAGCCCGTGGGTTTTCGTTCCCGGTTGCACTGCCAATTATGATCACGAAGACCTTCGGCTTCTTACGTTCGGGGTTCCGAACCTCCCTTCCTCACACAATGTGACCGACAAGCTTGCCTGTCACCGCCCCGCCTCCAAGTAATTCGAAGAACCAGTAGAGATTACGCGGCTTGGTCACGACGGAACCCTGACCACAAGGGATCAGGGTTCCGACGAGGTTGCGAGCCCGTCCATGGCCGGGATGCTCCCGATTCTGGAGTTGCAACCGGCGTCACCGAACGCACAGGGTCTTCGAGTCCAAGACCAGTGTCTGCTGGTTCCCGCACGGGATCGGATGGACACGCTCCAGCAGCAACCCCAGCTCGAACCTGGTATGCGCCGATCCCGGATGCGCGCTGATCGTGAGCTTCCCATGCTGTTTTTCGGCGCCCCGCAACGCGGCTGCTCCCGACCGGGTCAGGATTCTCCTGGGGGCCGCCACCTCGTTAGATCCCGCAAAATCCCGTGTCCGGGGTAACCATCCTGACCACGGCGTCGCCACAAAAGTCAGCACTCGGTTGTGCAAGTCAGGAATTCGAAGACCCGGGCTCAGGTTGAGTCAGCCGAACTGCTCCTTGAGGTATTGCCAACGCCCCTCGGTGCCACCGCGCAAGCGTTGCAACTCTGCGATCTCGTCGTCGGGAATCACTCTCGGAGTCAGTCCCGATTTGAGCACATCGAGATTGGCGACCGCGAGATCCTCGAGCATGACGGCGCCGACCACGGCATCCTTGATCGTAGGCGCGACTGACACGATCCCGTGTCCCTGAAGATGGCAGAAGGATGCGGAGCCGAGCGTGCGTGCGAGATCGGCACCAAGCTGCTGGTCTGTCACAAGCTGGGCATGAGGCCACAAGCGGACCTCATCGACGTATGAGGCTGGAATGTGCAGTAGGGGCCTGATCGGAGCATCCATCACTCCCAGCAGGGTCGCAGCCTTCTGGTGCGTATGTACGACGGCTCCGACGTCCGGCCGTGCCTTGTAGATCTCAGTGTGGATATACACTTCCGACGGCGGCGGATCCTGGCCCTCCTGGAGCTTTGCCTCCAGGTCGACGAGCGCCATCTGCTCCGCAGTCAGCTGCGACGCCGAGCGAATGGTCGGTGAGTGCTTCGGCTTGATGATCGCGCCCTCATCGACTCGCAGGCTCGCGTGTCCCAGATAGTCGATGAGACCGAGGCCGGCGAGGATGCGTCCAGCCTCTGCGACCAGGTTGCGACCCTCAACGTTCGCGATCATACGTGACCCGTCTTCATCTCGATCTCCATTGACAGTTTGACCTCTTCCTCGATGAGCGACCGCACTCTGTTGACATACACGCCGAACTCAGCGGTCCGCGTGATCTGCCGCGTGCGCGAGCAGGGCCGGTCGACGCCGATGCTCCCTTCATGACGATGCGCATCCCCGGGCCCCTACGCATGCCTGCCAATAGGTCAATTATCGCTATATAATAATTTATTATCGCTATCACCCAAGATAGAGCTGGCCATCCCGCCGCGTCAAGGGGTTGTGAGCTGTTCGGGGTTCCCTCAGCAACCATCCACTCTTGTCAACACACAGCAGTACGGCCGCAGGCCACCGTTGAAGAGCCAGGAACTCGGACCGGTTCGCGCTGGAGAAAAAATCAAAGGAGTTCGCCGATTCTGCCCACACGGGCCCGCCCGTCCCGCTAACTTCTTTCTCGAACGTGTGAACGAGACGAACGAGGCGCAGGGGGAGGGGATGGGGGTGGGACCCGTGGCCGAGACCGCCCTACACCAAGCCGAACAGCAGCCTGAAGGCAAGAAGAAGCCGAAGAAGAAGCGGGGGTTCCAGCCCCGCCCCGGGCACGCGGTCCAGGCCTACGTCTTCGCCCTGGACCCCGGCGCCGAGACCGAGCACCGGCTGCGCGCGCACTGCGGAGGGGCCCGGACGGCCTTCAACTGGGCCCGCAACCACATCCTGGCCACCTGGGACCAACGCAAGGCCGAGGCCTCCTACGGTATTCCTGAGTCCGAGCGCACCCCCTGGCGGTCCTGGTCACTGCCCGCCCTGCGGCGGGCCTTCAACGCCACCAAACGCCAGGACCCCCGGTTCGCCACCTGGTGGGCCGACAACTCCAAAGAGGCCTACAACACCGGCCTAGCAGGCGCCGCCGCTGCCTTTGACGGCTATGCCGCCGCCAAGCGCGGCGATCGCAAGGGTCCGAAGGTGGGGGTGCCGCGGCCCAAGTCCAAGCACCGGGCGCCCCTGTCCTGCCGGTTCACCACCGGGGTAATCCGGTGTGAGGACTCCCGTCGCCACGTGAGGCTGCCGGTGGTGGGGCGGGTGCGTACCCATGAGTCCACCCGCAAACTCCACCGGCGCCTGGCCAATGGGACCGCGCGCATCCTCTCGGCCACGGTCTCGCACCGGCGGGGCCGGTGGCAGGTCTCCTTCCAGGTCGAGATCGAACGCGCCCCCACCGCTCCGGCCCGCCCGCAGGGGGTGGCCGGGGTGGACCTGGGAGTGAAGTCGTTGGCGGTGGTCGCCGACAACGACGGCGGGGTGTGGCAGGTGGCCAACCCCCGCCACCTGGAGGGGGCACTGACCGACCTGCGCCGGGCCTGCCGGAGGGTGTCGCGGCGCCGGGGTCCGGACCGGCGCACCGGGCGCGCGCCTTCGAAGCGGTGGGTCAAGGCCGACCGGGCCCGCAACAAGGTGCACCACCGGGTGGCGAACCTGCGCACCGATGCGCTGCACCACCTGACCACCAGTGTGGCGGGCGAGTACGGCACGGTGGTCATCGAAGACCTCAACGTGGCCGGGATGGTCAAGAACCGGCGTCTGGCCCGGCGTATCGCGGATGCGGGGTTCGGGCAGATCCGCCGCCAGCTGGACTACAAAACCGCCTGGGGCGGTGGGCGCCTGGTGGTGGCCGACCGGTGGTTCGCCAGTAGTAAGACCTGCTCGGGGTGCGGGGCGACGAAAGCCAAGTTGCCGCTGCACATCCGGGTGTTCGACTGCGACGAATGTCCCCTGGTGTTGGACCGGGACGTGAACGCAGCACGCAACCTCGCCGCCTTGGCGGCGCAGGTGGGCAGTACCGGTACCGGAGTGGCCGGAGACCGGGGAGCGCAAGCTCTGAAGGCCCGTGGAGCCGACCGTAAGACCCGCACCACCCACACCCGCCGCAGCAGGGCGATTTCAAAGTTGCTGGTCTGAGTCGTATGCCCCGTTATGTCTGATCCAGGATGTTCACCGAGTGTGACGGTGAAACGAAGATGGCCTTCCTGGCGGCACGATGGGAGTTACCAGACTTCCAAAACCCGGACCAAGAAGGCCATCAACACCAGTGTCGCACGCCCTCACCGCTTCCAACGCCCCCACCCATCACCCCCAGAGCGAGGACGAAACCGTCCACGGACTACTGGCCGCTCTGGCCTCGATCACCGATCCCCGCCACAGCCGCGGTGTACGCCACCGCCTGACCACGGTGCTGGCCGTGGCGGTGATCGCCACCCTGGCCGGGGCCAGGAACTACCGCGAACTGGCCGACCAGGCCGCCGACCTGAGCCAGGACCTGCTCTGGCTCCTGGGCGCCAGCTACAGCCCCCGCCACGGGCACGCCCCGTCCGGATCGACCCTGCGACGAGTCCTGATCGCCCTGGACGCCGCAGAACTCGACCGCACCGTCGGTGCCTGGCTACGTGACAAGGCCGCCGGGCAGGCCGATACCTGGGCGATCGCCCTGGACGGCAAAGTCCTGCGCGGATCCCACAACGAGCACGGGGAACTGACCCTGTTCTCCGACCTGCTCCACGACCAAGGCATCGTGCTCGGCCAGGTGCGCGTGCCACACACCACCACCGAGACCACCTGTGTGCCCGCCCTGGTCGGGCCGATGGACATCACCGGCGCCCTGGTCACGGCCGATGCCACCCATACCTGTGCCGCCACCGCCGACTACCTGGTCCAAGAGAAGAAGGCCGACTACTTGCTCTGCGTCAAGGGCAACCAGGACCAGCTCCAGCGAGCCGTCATCGACCGCGTCCTTGACCTGACCGAGCAAGAGTGTGGACACCAGGTGCAAGAACGCGCCCATGGGCGCATCCACCGCTGGCGCACCTGGGCGGGGCCGGTACAGGATCTGGATTTGGATCTGCCTCACGCTGTGGCGGTGGCGTGCGTGCGTCGCGACGTGCTGGACCTGGCCGGGCAGGCGTACAGCAAACAGATCGCTTTGATGGTCAGCAGCCGTCCCATGGACGCCGCCGCTTTCCACCGCCGTACCCGCTCCCACTGGCACGTGGAGGTGCGCCATGAGGCGCTTGGTTACCGGATGGAGGTGAAAGACCCCATCGCCCGGCCGTCGCAGCGGCCGGGCAGAAGCTGAGGGCAGCCACCGCGCCGCTGGAAGCGTAGACGTGGTGGTGGCAAGCGGCCCTGACACCGTCGGGACGTGCGGGAACTACCAGACCGTGCGGGCCCGGCCAGCGAGCCACGAAGGGATACACAAGGAACCGGTGCTTGACGCCTCGTTAGCCAGAACCGCTCTCAAACCTGGTGGATATGGGGCGGGACAGCGGTGCGGGCCGGGCTGTTTCGATAAGCAGGCTCCCGTCCGTGGCGGTCTCCAACCGTGCCGGACTGGTCGCCCCGCGAGTCTGCGGGTGGGGCGACGACCGCCGGGGTATAGCCGGATCCCTCCCGTGGCAACCGGAGCGAAGTGAACATGGGAACCGTGTGGGGCCTGCCCGCACCTATCGCCGCAACCAGCGGCCAGGTGGGCAGACGCGCTGTCCGTTGTCGGGCCCCACACGGGGCGGAGCGGCCGTAGTACTCCGAGGACGGTAACGCCGTCCACATGGGGAAGGGCCGCAGCGAGTCATCGCAGCAAGGAGAGGAAATGTCAGGAGCCACGCCGGTGAACACCGGCGTTCCGTTCGATGCCGCTACGGCGGCCTCGCGGGTACTGGGGATTCAGTCCAAGCTGCACGATCGGGCGGCGGCCGACCCAGGCCGTGTGTTCGATGATCTGTTCAACCTTGTGGCCGATCCGGCGTTCCTGCTCCAAGCATGGCGCCGGGTACGGGACAACGCGGGGGCACGTACCGCTGGGATCGACGGGTGGACCGGTCCGGAAATCGAGAACTCCGCCGGCGGTGTCGCCGGGTTCTTGTCCCGGATCCGCGAAGATCTGAAGGCCCGCACGTTCACCCCGCTGCCCGTGGCTGAACGGCTGATCCCCAAGTCCGGGGGAAAGCTACGACGCCTGGGCATCCCCACGGCCCGTGACCGGGTCGTGCAGGCCGCGCTCAAGCTCGTGCTGGAACCGATCTTCGAAACCGGGTTCAGCTCATCGAGCTATGGGTTTCGGCCCAAACGACGCGCGCAGGACGCGATCGAGGACATCAGGCACCACACCCGTATGGGATACGAGTGGGTGCTGGAGACCGACATCGCGAACTGCTTCGACGAGATCTCGCACACCGCTCTGATGGACAGGGTGCGCAGGCGGATCTCCGACAAGCGGGTCCTTGCACTGGTCAAGGCGTTCCTGCACGCAGGGATCCTAACCGGTGAGGGGCTCGTGCGTGAGACACCGGCGGGCACGCCACAAGGCGGGATCTTGTCACCACTGCTCGCCAATATCGCTCTGAGCGTGATCGACGAGCACTTCGACGCGAAGTGGAACACGCATGTGAACGAGTATGCCCGGCGCCGTCACCGTAAACAGGGAGGGGCGACCTACCGGCTGGTGAGGTACGCCGACGACCTGGTCGTGGTGGTGTTCGGTACTCGCGAGCATGCCCAAGCACTGCGCGTGGAAGTGGCAGACGTGGCCGCGAAGATCGGGCTACGCCTCGCGGAAGACAAGACCCACACCGTCCATATCGACGACGGGTTCGACTTCCTCGGGTTCCGTATCCAACGGCATACCCAGTGGGGAACTGACCGTCGCCGGATCTACTCCTACCCCTCGGACAAGGCCGTCAAGTCGGTGAGGTCCAAGGTCAAGGCGTTGACAGGACGGCAGACCATGAACATGGAGCCTCGCAAGATCTTCATCCGGCTGGGGCTGCTCTTGCGGGGCTGGACCACGTACTTCCGGCACGGGGCCTCCAAGATCGCCTTCAGCGATCTGGAGCACTACGTGTGGCACCGTGTCTGGAAGTGGCTGCGACGTCGACATCGTCGCAAGAACTGGAGGTGGATCGCCCGCACCTACGGCACGCCCCACAACCAGTGGGGCTTTGCTGCCGAGGGTGTGGAGTTGTTCAACCCCGCCAAGGTATCCATCATCCGGTACCGGTATCGGGGTAAAGCGATCCCGACCCCGTGGACCATCCGGCCAGGGGTAGTCCCTTCCGCCTGAGGGACTCGTGGAGAGCCCGGTGCCGGGAAACTGGCACGCCGGGTTCGGGCGAGCGGTCAGGGGAAACGACCAGCCGAAATGTTGGAGCCGCACCCCTGGCCGACTCGCACAACCTGGAACATCACGTGCGGGACGTGTGCTGGGCCGAGGACGCCCACCAGGCCTGGATCGGGGCCGGGCCGCAGACCTTCGCCACGCTGAAGAATCTAGCGATGAGTCTGCTGCGCTTGCACGGGCACCGTCAGATCACGCGGACCACGCAGTGGATCAGCCGGGATCGCTCTCGGGCGCTGCCGTTCATCCTCACCTGAAATCACTCAGAGTGACCAGTGCCCTGACTTTGAAATCGCCCTGCCCGCCGCAGGGCGGGTGCGGGGCGGGCCGGTGGCGCAAGACCGCACATGCGGAAGGAAACGGGACACCGTCGTCAGGACACCCAACCCAGGTTGTGGTGACACCGTCACGGACCTTTCGTACAGAAACGCACGGAATGCTGATGTTCGCTTAAGACATCAGCAACGGTGGACGGAATAAGCGGGGAACACAACGACCAGACAGAACGGACAAGTTCGCTCCCGGCCGTAGTTGAAAGCGGTCGCCAAGAGGCTCCTATACGATGTTCCACTCGTCCTGGTGGACCCTCGGGAAAAGCGCACGGCCAAAGCCGCCACACCTGGTCGACGGCTGGTCGAGGTGGACACGGCCGATTGCGCGACCCTCTCTGCATCGCACCGACCTAGGCCATCCAGGTTCCGGCGAAGTCAGGTCCGCAGGAAACCGATCGGGCGGGTCCCGTCACGGATCAAGGCACGGTTAGCCATGGAGGTCTTGTCGAACACGCTTTCTCTGAGCAGGCAGATCTCGGTGTTGAGCAGGGCGGCGACCAGGTGCCGCGGCCTGCCCTGCGGTTGTGTGGGCACCGCGAACGCGGTTCTGCCGTCGAGGGAGGTGTGCCACCATCCGTGGGCGACGGCGACGGCGACGGCGACCGCGCCCCTGGGCGGCCCGTGCCACCAGCACACGGTCGAGCAGGCCGGTGTCCCAGAGGGCGAACACTGGGCGAAACGTCACTCCATCAAAACCGGTACCTCCAGGGCGCGCTTGTCCCGCTCAGAGCGAATATCGATGTAGGAGCGCTTTGATCCGGTCAGCGTGCTGTTGCAGTATCGAGGGGGCCAGCTCTCGCATTTTGCCGTCGAATCGCACGGAAGGGCCAGCGACCGTTAGGGCCACAGGTCGTCCCGGCCCCTTCACGACCGGCACGCTGCAGGCCCAGACTCCCGCGTCGATCTCGCCCTCGCTCGTCGCATGTCCCAGTCGGCGCACGTCCGTGAGGTCCACATCGAATCCCGTGACCGCGTGATCCCGACTCAAGTCCTGTAGCGAGGCGAGCACCATCTTCCCCGACGCCCCGACCCCCAGAGGCGCGGTGTGCCCGCGCTGGAACGTGAAGCGCATCGGTCGATCCGTCTCCTTGACTTCGACACAGACCACGCCCTCACCGAAGTGCTGCATGAGCATCACGGTCTCGTCGAAGGCGTCCGCCGCTTCGGCGAGGACCGGCTTGGCTATCTCTGCCAATGTGTTCGACAGTTGCGCGGCACGGGCGAGCGACATCACCTTCGCCGTCGGATGGTAGGTGCCGCCCGTGCCTTCCTCGATCAGCTGCATCTCCTTCAGCAATGCGACATGGCGGTAGGTCGTCGGGATCGGAGCGTCCACGAGCTCAGCCAGCTCGGCAACCGTCGCTGCGGTTCTTCGCTCCGAGAACGAGAAGAGGATCTGCAGAACCTTGCGGGCGCTGCCGGATCCGGGCGTCTTCTTCTCCACCGCAGCGTGCTTGGACGACTGGCTCGCCATCTTGACCCCTCCGCACTAGGTGCTATCGTGGTTTCTCGCAGAACGACATCATACTATCACATAGTGATAATCAGGCCAACTGGATGAAGTGAGGCGCGATGAAAATCGATTCCTTCTGCCATATTCTCCCGCCGAGGTACGCTGAGCGTTTCTTTGCGATCAATGACAGCGAGCCACTGAAAAATCTCCAGCAACGCACGCGCAACATTCCTTCGCTGTTCGACCTCGATCTCCGCTTCCGACAGATGGACGAGTTCGGTGAGTATCGGCAGATCATCAACGTCGCCGCACCTCCGCTCGAGGATATGGGGGGCGCGGCCTTCAACGCGGAGATGGCACGGTTGGGCAATGAGGCGTTGGCCGAACTGGTCGCCGACCACCCCGACCGGTTCATCGGCTTCTGCGCGGCAGTCTCACTCGATGACCCGCAGCGTGCTATCGAGGAAGCTGAATACGCTTTCACGCAGCTCGATGCGGTGGGCGTGCAGGTGTACTCACATGTCAATGGAAAGCCGCTCGACTTGCCCGAGTTCGATGCATTCTGGGCTAAAGTCGCAGAGTACGACAAGATTGTCCAAGTGCACCCCAACCGGACATCGGCTTGGCCGGACTACCCCACTGAGGCTCGTTCGAAGTACGAGATCTGGTGGGCTCTCGGCTGGGAGTACGACCTCTCCGTGTTCTGTGCACGCATCGTCTTCTCCGGCGTCCTCGAGCGCTGGCCGAACCTGAAGTTCCTCATCCACCACGGCGGCGCCATGATCCCCCACTTCGCGGGACGCGTTGGTGAGGGCTGGGACCAGCTGGGTGCGCGCACACCTGAGGCCCAGAAGGAGGACGTCACGGCACCGTATCCACTCACGAAGCGTCCGCTTGACTACTTCAAGATGTTCTACATAGACACCGCGACGTTCGGTGCCGCGGACCCATTGTTCACGTCGATCAGGTTCTTCGGCGTGGACCGCACTCTGTTCGCCTCCGACAGTCCCTACGATCCCGAGAAGGGCCCGGGCTTCATCCGCTCGACGATCAGTGCGCTGGAGAGCTTCGAGACGCTCACCGACGACGACAAGACCGCGATCTATCAGGGCAATCCAGTCAAGCTCTTCGGACTGACCCAGGAGGCCGAAGTCCAATGATTCACGCCCAAAAACTCTCGGCGACCCAGGTGGTGATCGCGGGAGCGGGACCGGTCGGGCTCACCCTCGCGATCGCGCTGGGTCGGCAGGGAATCGGCGTGAGACTCTTCGACAAACGCCCCGGTTTCGGCAAGCTCCCGAAGATGGAGCGCTGCAATGCCCGCACGATGGAGAACTTCCGCCGTCTAGGCATCGAGGACGAGATTCGCAACGCAGGTCTCGACAACGACATGCCGATGGACGTCTTCATCTGCCTTGAGGACTTGAACCGGCCGCCCCTGGTCAGGCACGAGTACGACTCAGTGAACCAGCTCCGGGCCCAATACCAGTCCACTCGCGACGGGAGCACCGCCGCCGTCCCGTACCAGCTCATTTCCCAGTACACGCTCGAGCCCTTGTTGAGGGATTTCGCCCATCAGCATTCTAACGTGAGTATCGAGTTCGATCGTGAACTCGTCGACTTCTCTCAGTACGAGGGCGGTGTCACCGTCACGCTCGAAGATGCCCGGGGTGCTCGATACGAGATTTCAGCCGACTACCTTGTCGGCTGCGACGGCGGCTCCAGTACGGTGCGTGATCTGCTCGGATTCACGCTCGAAGGCGAGTCCTTGCTGGCGATGAAGCAGGCCTTGTTCTATTCTGAGGATCTGCTTGACCGAATCCCGATGGGGAAGGGCCGACATTACCATATCGCTGACGATAAGAACTCTTTTCTTATCGTGCAAGACGACAAGCGGCACTTCTCGCTGCACGCTACGGTCGCTACCGACCAGGAGATGATTCCGCTATTCGAGAAGATTATCGGGTTCCCCGTCGACTACGAGACGCTCTACATCGGCGGGTGGCAACAGCGCCTTATGCTCGCCGACCGGTTCCGCGATCGCCGTGTGTTCATCGCTGGCGACGCGGCGCACCTCGTCATCCCAACCGGCGGGCTCGGCATGAACACGGGTGCGGGTGACGCCATCGACTTGTCGTGGAAGCTCGCCGCAGTGCTCCAGGGCTGGGGCGGGCTCGGACTACTCGACTCCTACGAGGCGGAACGGCGCCCCACGGGACGCCGAAACATCTCAGCGTCTCGCCGTGCCGCACAGGGTCGCCGTGCCTGGAGGAACATGTGGCGCCCAGAAATCGCCGACACTACAGCGCGGGGCGCCGCGGCTCGTGCCGCTCTCATCGAGGTCGCCGAGCGAAAGCAACGCTGGAGCAACGATCTCTACGGGATCGAGCTCGGCTACCGTTACCAGACCTCGCCGGTGCTCGCCTACGACGTGCAGCCCGAGTCAGAGGACCAGGAACTCGACTTCGAATACAAGCCCTCGACTGAGGTTGGCTGTCGGCTGCCGAACATCTGGCTCGCGTCCGACCACTCGATCCAAGACGAGATCGGTTGGGAGTACGCACTCATCGACACCACACGCGCCGGGGTCTCCAGTGCTCCCCTCTCCGAGGAGTTCCTGCGAATCGGCGCGCCGTTCCGCGCGCTGCGCCCAGATACCGACCAAGCAGCCAAAGTGTACGGCGAATGCCTGCTTCTCGTACGGCCCGATCTGCACATCGTGTGGCGGGGAGAAACTCTGCCTGAAGACGTCGACCTGCTGGCGCAACTCGTCACCGGCCGTGCGGCGCAATTCCACGCCCGCTAACCCGGAGCTGTCATTCCCGTCATCGGGATCGACTGTGCGAGAGCGAGCTAAGCGGAGACTGGCTTCCGCTCCACCAGTACTTGGGAACACCGGATCTTCGAAGTTCATGGGTGTGGGCCTCCCGTCTACTCCGGCACGTGGTTGCACAGCGTGACCGAAGGCTTTGGTTGGCCCGGTTCCGGAAACCGAAGGCGTTGCGGGCCTCGAGCTTGATCAGGCGGTTGTTGCCTTCGGAGGCGGCGTTGGTGATACCGGTGGCCAGACAGGCCTCGATCGGCCTCGGACGTTCCCTTAACAGCCAACACAACCGTTATGCGCTGGCAGAGCACACTCGGCAAGCACACGAGAGCAATCGTCCGAAAACCTCACCCCCGGGGTCAGCGCCCCGCCCTTCTGGGACAGCCACAGGAACGGCAGGTGCGCGTCCGGGTGCTGGGCGCGCTGGCGCAGGTGGCGGTCCAGGGCCTTGGCGGTGGCGTGCGTGAACTTCACGTGGCGGCTCTTGTCGCCCTTGCCTGTGACTAAGGCCCGCCGCTTGTCCAGGGAAACGTCGCTGAGCTTGAGACCGGCCAGCTCGGCCAGGCGTATGCCGGTATCCCGCAGGAGCTGGATGATGGCGCTGTCGCGCAACCTGCAGGCGTCACCCCGCTTGGCCGCGCACCGGTCCTGCCTGTTCGGGGCATCTTCAGGATGCGGTCGACCTCGCCCTCCTCGAACACCGGAACCGGCTCGGCCACCACCTTGGGCGGCTTGACCTTGCGCATCGGGTCGGTGATCTCTTCCTCGTCGGCCAGCCACTTGAAGAACTGCTGCAGGCAGCGGTACTGGTTGTTCACGTAGCTGGACGAGTACTCGCGGCGGTGCAGGCGCACCAGCCACGCGCGGACGTGTATTCGGCTGACCAGCTCCCAGTCCCGGACGGGCTCGAAGGTGACCATGTCAGCGCTGCTGTCAGCCGAGGTGTCGTAGCGCCGGTCGGTGTCCGTGGGCTGACCGTCGGCAAACAGGTGCTCGGCGGCGAACCAGGCGACGGACTCGCGGTACATCGCGACCGTGCGCTCGCTCTTCTTCTCCGAGCTCAGGTGCGCAGGCGTTGGACTTGATGTGGAGGTTCAGGGGTCCAGCGGCCATGTTGCGCGGCCCCCGACGAACACGCTGGGTACCCATAGGAGATAGCTCTCCAGGCGACGAAGCTACGTGGCAGCGATCTCGCCATGGGAGTGATACCAGGTCAGGCAAGAGAAGAGCCGACGAGGGGACTTGAACCCCTAACCTATCGCTTACAAGGCGATTGCTCTGCCAATTGAGCTACGTCGGCCGACAGACCGGGGCTGGGCCCCGGTGCGTCCAACCAGATGGTACCGGTTCTGGCGCCGGGTGGCCTACTCGGCCCGGGCGCCGCGGCGGCGAGCGACCTCGTATAGGGACACACCCGCGGCGACGGAGGCGTTCAGGGACTCCGCTCCACCGATCGGGATGCTGGCGACGACGTCGCAAGCCTCGCGGACCAGGCGGGACAGGCCCTTGCCCTCGGAACCCACCACGAGCACCAGCGGGCCGCTGGCCAGCTCGAGGTCGGGCAGCTGGGTGTCGCCGTCCGCGTCCAGACCGGCGACGAACAGCCCCGCCTTCTTGTAGGACTCCAGGGCGCGGGTCAGGTTGGTGGCCTGGGCGACGGGCAGCTTGGCCAGGGTTCCGGCGGAGGTCTTCCACGAGGCCATGGTCACGCTGGCGGCGCGGCGCTCGGGGATGAGCAGGCCGTGCGCGCCGAAGGCCGCGGCCGAACGCGCGATGGCACCCAGGTTGTGCGGGTCGGTGACCCCGTCCAGGGCCACGATCAGCGGCGGGGTGTCGGACTCCAGCGCCTGGTCCAGCAGTCCCTCGGCCGCCCAGTACTGGTACGGGCGGACCTGCAGCACGATGCCCTGGTGGGTGGCGCCGGGCAGCCCGTTGCTCTCACAGCGGCGGTCCAGGTCGGTGCGGTTCACCTCGACCACGTCCACGCCCTGGTGGCCGGCCAGCTTGGCGGCCTCGTTGACGCGGTCGTCGGGGTCGAGGCTGTTGGCCAGGAAGAGGCGGGTGGCGGGCATACCCGCCCGGAGCGCCTCGATGACCGGGTTGCGGCCGATCAGCAGGTCGGAGTTGTCCGGGCGGTCGGGCGAGCGGTCCTTGCGGGGGCTGTCCGAACCACCGGCCGGGCCAGCGGCCTGGGCGCGCTTATTGGCCTTGTGCTTCTGCTTGCCGTCGTACCAGTGCCGCTGCTCCGCGGGCAGGGTGCCGCTCTTGGGCTCGAGGGAACGCCGGTTCTTGCCGCCGCTGCCCTTGGTCGGGCCCTTCTTGTTCTTCTTCGCCGGCATGGTCGCCGCCTCCAGATACGTGTTGCGAGCATGCCGGAAGAACACTTCCGGCCGATGGGGTAGCCGCAACGCCGAGGGGCGGCGGCAACATCCCAGCCTAAGGCCGACGCGCTACCACACGCGTCGGCGCCGGGGCCGGGCCCGGTGTGTTCCCCGGACCCGGCCCCGAACCGAATACTCAGCCCTTGCGCAGGTCCCAGCGGGGGCCCTGCGGCGTGTCCTCCACGATCACGCCGGCCTCGGCCAGCTGGTCGCGGATGGCGTCGGCCGCTGCGTAGTCCTTGCGGCCGCGGGCGGCCTGGCGCTGCTCGAGGGCGACCGCCACCAGGGCGTCCACGACCTCGCTCAGGCCCTGGTCACCGCCGGACTCCCACTGCTCGCCCAACGGGTCCAGGCCGAGCACACCGAGCATGGTGCGCAGTTCCGCAGCGAGCTCCAGGGCCCGCTCCTTGGAACCGGAGGCCAGTGCGGTGTTGCCCTCGCGCACATGGCCGTGGACCACGGCGAGCCCCTGGGACACCCCGAGGTCGTCGTTGAGGGCCTCGGCGAACCCGTCGGGGACGTCGGCGGCCGGGTTGACGGTACCCAGCACCTCCGTCGCACGCGTGAGGAATCCCTCGATGCGCTGGTAGGCGGCGGCCGCTTCCTGGAGCGCGGCCTCGGAGTAGTCGATCGTGGACCGGTAGTGGGCCTGGCCGAGGTAGTAGCGCAGTTCCACCGGGCGGACCTTCTGGACCATCTGCGGGATGAGCAGCGAGTTGCCGATGGACTTGCTCATCTTCTCGCCGCCGACGGCCAGCATGCCGTTGTGCAGCCAGTACTGGGCGAAGCCGTCGCCGGCGGCACGCGACTGCGCCTGCTCGTTCTCGTGGTGCGGGAAGATCAGGTCGAGCCCGCCACCGTGGATGTCGAAGCTCGGCCCCATGTACTTGGTGGCCATGGCGGAGCACTCCAGGTGCCACCCGGGACGGCCCCGCCCCCACGGGGTGTCCCAGCTGGGCTCGCCCGCCTTGGTGCCCTTCCAGAGGGCGAAGTCGCGGGGGTCGCGCTTGTCCCGGTCGGGGTCGGAGTCGGCGGACTCCACCACCTGGTCCAAGCGCTGGTTGGAGAGCTCCCCGTAGGCGGGGTAGGAGCGCACGTCGAAGTAGACGTCGCCCGAACCGTCGTCGGCCGCGTAGGCATGACCGGCGTCGATGAGGCGCCGCATGAGCTCGATCATCTCCGGCACGTGGCCGGTGGCGCGCGGCTCCACCGTGGGCGGCAGGCAGCCCAGGGTGTCGTAGGCCCACGTGAAGGCGCGCTGGTTGCGCTCGCTCACCTGCCACCAAGGCACATCCTCGTCACAGGCGACGTTGATGATCTTGTCGTCGATGTCGGTGACATTGCGGCAGAAGGTGACCTCGTAGCCGAGGTGGGTCAGCCAGCGGCGCAGGATGTCGAAGTTGACCCCGGACCTGATGTGGCCGATGTGGGGTGGTGCCTGCACGGTGGCACCACACAGGTACAGGGAGGCACACCCCTCGCGTAGCGGAGTGAACTCTCGGACCTGTCGGGCACTGGTGTCATAGAAGCGCAGACTCACGTTGTCAAGCCTATCCGCTTTCCCCTCGCGCACGCGTCACAAACTACGAAGCACCGTGGTCCACTGGACCGGCCTCTGTGCGCTCTGGACTGCACTGAGGCCGCATATGGGATGGGCCGTATTGGATCGTGCGGATGTGAGATGACCAGGAATTTCGGAACGGCATCGGTTGGGGACGGCTCGTCACCCTCCGCTAATTCGACCAGAACATGACATATCCCCCGCAAGGCGACGCCTGGAAGCAACCGGAATCGGCCGGATTCTCGTGTTAGCGGCACCGGCTCGGCTACGCTGCGATGACGATGGCCCCTTTCAACAACGCCCCCGAAACAGGGACACGGGACGCTCGGACCACGGGTCGCGGCGCGGGAGCCGGTGCTCTCGTCGGTGGCGCCCTGTTCGTCAGCGTCATCGCCCTGTGCGCCCTTGTCATCGCCTACAACGGCATCTACGAATTCGCCGCCGTCGTGCACGACGACGGCAGTTTCCTCGCGCACGTCTTCCCGGTGACCTTCGCCCTGCTGGTCCTCATGGCCTTCTGGGTGAGCTACGTACTCCGGGCCGCGCCACCCAAGGAACGCCTGTGGGTGGACGTCGTCCTCATACCCCTCCTCATCCTCGCCGCGGCCGTGCCCATGGTGCTGAACAGCCTGGAGCTCATCGACCGCCTCGCCGAAACCAACGAGAGGCTCATCCAGGTCGTGGTGGCGGTCGCACCGCTGGCCGCCCTCCTGGTCGCGTTCCTGCTGTGGATCACGGTGCGCGCACACATACGCAAGCGCAACGCCGCCGCGCACCCGCGCCCCCGGCCCTCCGACGACCGCACCACGGTCCTGCGCAACCGCCCCGAGAGCCTGGCGGACGAGGCCCCCGCGGAGGAGGACACGGAGCCCGAGGAGCTCAAGACCCGCCTGATGCGGCTGGGCTCCGACCATACCGACCGTGACGACCGCCCGGAGGCGGAGCGGGAAGACGATGAGCCCGAGGAGGACACCCTCACCGAAGCACCACCGCTGCCCGCCCGCACGTCCACACTGCGCCGCGACCGCGCGGAGCAAGAGGCCAGGGACCGCGCCGAGCAGGAGTCCAGGGACCGGGCGGAACGGGCAGAAGCCGAGGCGAAGCTCGCGGAAGAGGAAGAGGAAGAGGAGACCCGCGGCGAGCCGCCGGTCGACCCCGAGGCCCCGACCGTGCCGGTGCCCGCAGCGGCGAGCACTGACACCGCCGCGAGCACTGACACCGGCACCGACAAGGACGAGGCCGCAGAGGAAGGGAAGGAAAGGGAGGGGAGCGAGGACCTCGACGAGCCGTCCGTACCCACACTCCCCCTTCCCAGGCGAGCCCGCTCCGGGGACAACCCGATCAAGCGCGCCGCCGCCGAAGTACCGGTGGTCCCCGCCGCCGTTCCGGACCCCGAGCCCGAGACCGAGCTTGAGACCGAGACCGAGCTTGAGACCGAGCGGATCGTCGTGATCCCCGAGCACCTGGCCGACGAGGGGTTCGAACACGACGGCCCGGTCGGCGACCCCAGCTCGGACGAGGCCGAGGCCCCGTTGCCACCCGTGGCGGCCGAGCCCGGACCGGATCCCAGCACCGTCGTGGCGGCCGAGCCGGAGCCCAGCACCGATCTCGAGTCCAGCGCTGTCACCGATCCCGACTCGCTTCCCGACGTCGAGGAGCTCCCGACGCTGGAGTCGGCGGACTCCGCACCCGAGCCCGAGGCCACGGAACCGGAATCGGAGCCGGTCGGGGCAGCCGAGTCCGAGACCGAGAGCACGGCGGAAGCCGCTGAGCCCGCGGTCACGGAACCCGCTCCGGATGCTGCCGACACCGCGCCCCTGTGGGAGCCCCCTGCCGACGACGGCGGGGCCTCACCCCTGGACGACTACGTGCCGCCGGTGTGGACCCCGCCCGACGAGGACGGCACCCCGGCCGAGCGCACCGAGTCCGATGAGCGCGCTGAGTCGGGCGGGTTCGCGGTGGCCGACGAGGCCGCGGAGTCCGACGAGTCGACGGAAAGCGCGGGAACGGTGCGGGGGCACCTCAGGAGCGCCTCCGAACCCACTCCCGCCCTCGACCACGACACCGGTCCCGAGGTGCGCGCCGCTTTCCGTCTAGGCTCGGTTCCCCCGGGTGCCGCGCGCCCCGAACCGGAGTCGGACCCGCTCCCCGAAGCCGAGGAGCTGCCCTCACAGGACACCGGCGCCGCGGCGGAGACCGCGGAAACCACGGAGACCGCTGAGACCGCTGAGAGCAAGAAGGCCCCCGAGCCGGAGGCTGCGGCCCCTGAACCGGAGGCCGAGCCCGTACCCGGGCCGAAGGCGCCGACCAAGCCCAAAGAGCCCATGAAGAAGCGTCCGATGATCCTCAAGCCCAAGCGGCCGCCCCTGCCGGACTTCGCCTCGGGCCCGCCCTCCCGCCGGGTCCGCAGTGAGCCGCTGCCGCCCGAGGAGCGCTGACCGCACTGCTCGGGGTTTCGGCCGAGGCCTGTGACACACGGTCCCGGACCGGATCCAGCCCACCCGCGGACCGACGGACCACCGGCAGTCAACGCGAGCGGCCCCGCACCAGATGAGGTGCGGGGCCGCTCGCGCGTGCTTCGTGCTCAGTCTTCGGGATCAGTCCCGGGGCGCGCAGAGCGCCGTGGCCACGGCCGCGATGCCCTCACCCCGGCCGGTGAGACCGAGGCCGTCGGTGGTGGTCGCCGAAACGCTTACCGGGGCCCCTAGGACCTCGGAGAGCGCCTTCTCCGCCTCGCCACGCCTCGGGGCGAACTTCGGTCGGTTGCTGATGATCTGGACGGACACATTGCCGATCTCGAAACCGGCCGCGTGCACGCGCGCGGCCGTCTCGATGAGGAGTGCGGCGCCCGAAGCGCCCTTCCACCGTGGATCGGAGGTGCCGAAGTTGGATCCGAGGTCGCCGAGCCCGCAGGCGGACAGCAGCGCGTCGCACGCGGCGTGAGCCGCGACGTCACCATCGGAATGGCCACTGACACCGTCTTCTCCCGGCCATTCCAAGCCGGCGAGAAAAAGTGTTCGTCCAGGAGAAAACGGGTGGACGTCGGTTCCGACGCCCACCCGAGGAATTTTCGTCATGAATTACGTGATTCCGCGACTATCAGTTCGTCAGAACCTCGTCGAGGAGGGCCTCGGCCTTGTCCTCGTTGGTCTTTTCTGCCAGTGCGAGTTCGCTGACGAGAATCTGGCGCGCCTTCGCGAGCATCCGCTTCTCGCCCGCCGACAGACCGCGCTCCTTGTCCCGGCGCCACAGGTCGCGAACCACCTCGGCGACCTTGTTGACGTCGCCGGAGGCCAACTTCTCCAGGTTCGCCTTGTAGCGCCTGGACCAGTTGGTGGGCTCTTCGGTGTGCGGTGCGCGAAGCACCTCGAAGACCTTGTCCAGGCCTTCCTGCCCCACCACGTCGCGAACGCCGACATCCTCGGCGTTCTCAGCCGGCACGCGCACCGTCAGATCGCCCTTGTCAACCCTCAGAACGAGGTAGGTTCTGTCCTCGCCCTTAATAGTGCGAGTCTCGATTGCTTCAATACGAGCAGCCCCATGATGGGGGTAGACAACAGTGTCGCCGACCTTGAAAGCCATGTGACAGGTACCCCTTCCGCTACCCCTAGGATACCATGAATCTGTGACTTAACGTACCTATTAGGTTTGCGAACACGCAGGTCAGGACAGCCTTTTTGGGGCTTGACAAAGTGTACCCGAGGAGTGGCGCGCACCTGGTCGAGGCGGACTCAAGGCGCCGCTACCCCCGCTGGCCAGCCGAAGCGCGTTCCCCTCCACCCCTGATTCGGGTAGGGTTCGCCCCCTCCTCGCCACCCTCCGCGAGGCCCCAAAGCGATTTAGGTCACGATTTCGGATCGCCTTGACCCGGACCTGACCCAACCATCCGGACCGGTCACTCATCCGGTGCGCGGACGTCACTCCTCGGGCACTCCCCGGGCAAGCTCGTCACCCGTCCAGTGCTGAGGTGTCACGCCTCCGGTTCGTAGTCCTCGCTCTTCTCACCGGTGACCATGTAGACCAGGTTGTCCGCGACGTGCACCGCGTGGTCCCCGAAGCGCTCGTAGAACCGGCCCACCAAGGTCACGTCCATCGTGGCCTCCACCCCGTGCTCCCACCCCGGGGCGAGGATCCGCTGCAGCAGCTTGCGCCGCAGGCGGTCCATCTTGTCGTCGTCCTTGTCCAGTTCCAGGGCAGTGTCGGCGTCCCGCTCGGTGATGACCTCGCCCGCCTTGGTGACCAGCAGTTCGGCCTCGTGCCCCATCTCCAGCACGATCGAGCGGACCGGCTTGGGGATCGCCGAGTCCGGGTGCCGACGGCGGGCGATCTTGGCGAGGTGGACGGCGTGGTCGCCCATCCGCTCCAGGTCGCCTCGCATGTAGAGGGACGTGATGATGGTCCGCAGGTCGGAGGCGACCGGCTGCTGCCGCGCCATCAGGCTGAAGGCGGCGTCCTCGATCTCCTGGTCGAGTCGGTTGATCTCCTCATCACCCGAGATCACCTCCTGTGCGGCGGTCAGGTCGCTGTCCAAGAGGGCCGTAGTGGCACGCGCGATGGCGTGCCTGGCGAGCCTCGTCATCTCGACGAGGCGTTCGCTCAGGCTGTCAAGGTCTTCGTGGTACGTATCGCGCATGGCGTCAATGCTCCCAGTCTGGGTTTGAAGACTCGGCCAAGAGTCGGTGAACGGTGAAAGAACCTCGGGTGTGTCGGATGCCCTGACCGGGTAAAGGCCGGGTCCGCACGTTTACGATCGAATCGTGCAAGGGGAACTTCTCGCCGCAGTAGTCGGCATCATCGGACTCGTCACGGGCGTCGTCATCGGCGTCGCCGTCGCCAGTCCGCTCTTCCGTAAGCGAACCGCCCGGGAGGTGCCGCCGGCACCACGGCACGACGGCAACACCCTTCCGCCCGGGATCGCCGAGGTCCTCTCGGCGCTTCCCTCCTCGGCGGTGGTCCTCGACTCCGGCGACCGGGTGCTGCGCGCGTCCTCCGCCGCCCGGGCCTTCGGCATCGTCCGCGGAGAGGAACTGGTCATCGGTGAACTCCTCGCTCTGGCCCGGAAGGTCCGCCGCGACGGGGTGATCCGCGAGACCGACATCGAGGTGGCCGTCCGCAAGTTCGGCCCCGACGCGACGTCTTTCGCGGTGCGGGTAGCCCCCTTGGGCGGCACCGGCCTGGTCCTGGTCCTCGCCGAGGACCAGACCGAGCACCGCCGGGTGGAGGCGGTCCGACGCGACTTCGTCGCCAACATCTCGCACGAACTCAAGACCCCGGTGGGCGCGCTGTCCCTGTTGGCGGAGACGGTACAGGACGCCAGCGACGACCCCGAGGCAGTGCGCCGCTTCACCCACCGCATGCAGACCGAGGCGACCCGGCTCACCGCGGTCATCCAAGACCTCATCACACTCTCCCGCATCCAAGGTGCCGAACCCATCGCGGAACCCGCCCCCGTGGACCTCGGCGCCATCGTCGAGGAGTCGATCGACACGGTGCGCATGCCCGCCGACGCCAAGGGGATCGAGCTGGTGGGCAGCGGCGCCGAAGGGCTGGTCGTGATGGGGGACGAGGCCATGCTCGGCACCGCCCTGCGCAACCTCATCGCCAACGCCGTCGCCTACAGTCCGAAGAACACGCGGGTGGCGGTGTCCGTTGGCGTCTCCCGGTCCAGTGTGGACGTCAGCGTCGCGGACCAGGGGATCGGCATCCCGCAGCAGGACCTGGAAAGGATCTTCGAGCGGTTCTACCGTGTGGACGCCGCTCGGAGCCGGGCCACCGGTGGTACCGGACTCGGCCTGGCCATCGTTAAGCACATCATGACCCACCACCGTGGAGACGTGACCGTGTGGAGCAAGGAGGGGTCCGGGTCGACGTTCACTCTGCGTCTGCCCAGACCCGACGACCGGGAGCTCGACGCTTCCCGGAACGACAACCACCAGGAGACGGCACAGTGACGCGTGTACTCGTAGTAGAGGACGAGGAGTCCTACAGCGACGCCCTGTCGTACATGCTGCGCAAGGAGGGCTTCGAGGTCGCGGTGGCCCCCACCGGGACCGTCGCTCTGGAGACCTTCGACCGGACCGGCGCCGACCTCGTACTGCTGGACCTGATGCTGCCGGGCCTGTCAGGTACCGAGGTGTGCCGGACGCTGCGGCAGAAGACCAATGTCCCCGTCATCATGCTGACCGCCAAGGACTCCGAGATCGACAAGGTCGTCGGTCTGGAGCTGGGTGCCGACGACTACGTCACCAAGCCGTTCTCCTCACGTGAACTGGTGGCGCGCATCCGCGCGGTGCTGCGCCGCCGGGGCGAGGACGAGGTGGTGCTGCCCGCCGCGCTGGAGGCCGGTCCCGTCCGGATGGACGTGGAGCGGCACGTGGTGACGGTGCGCAGCGACAGCGTGCAGCTGCCGCTGAAGGAGTTCGAGCTGCTGGAGGTGCTCCTGCGCAACGCCGGGCGGGTGCTCACCCGGATGCAGCTCATCGACCGGGTGTGGGGCGCCGACTACGTCGGTGACACCAAGACCCTCGACGTGCACGTCAAGCGGCTGCGCGCGAAGATCGAAGAGGACCCGAGCCACCCCAGGTACATCGTCACGGTGCGCGGTCTGGGCTACAAGTTCGAGCCCGTCACCGTCGAGGTGGACTGAGGGGCACGGGACCGTCACCTTCGGGTTCCCGCACCCGGTTCTCCCTTTGAGATCCGAATCCCGTGTCCCGGGTCGTGGCAGCGCCACCGCCCGGGACGCCGTCGTTCCCCCTGCTTACTCAGGCATCTCCGGTTCCCCAGCCCACCCCGCTTCCCCATGCCCCGGCCGGGTCCGGGCCCCGGCGTGCCGGTCCACCGCCCGAGCCAGCACCTCGCAGGCGCGCCGCAGCTCCCTGCGGCCCGCGGAGCCGTAGCCGATCACCAGCCCGTGCACACGCGGCGCCCCGTAGCTGGTGCGGGAGGTGTCCTCCACACGAACCCCCTCCTCGGCCGCGTCGGCGATGACGGCGGCCACCGCCGCCTCGGGCAGGGGCAGCAGCACATGGAGTCCGGCCGTGTCCCCGGTGAGCCGGTGCCCGAGGTACTCGACGAGCAGGGCCCTGCGGCGTGCGTACTCGAGGCGCATCCGGCGCAGGTGCCGGTCGAGGTCCCCCCGTTCGAGCAGGAGGCCGGTGGCGGTCTGGACGGGGCCGCTGGTGCGGTCGGACAGGTCGGCGCGGACTCGCGCCAGGCGGCTCAGCAGTGCGGGTTCCGCGACGATCCAGCCGATACCGAGGTCAGGGTCGAGGGTCTTGGAGAGCGTGCCAAGAAGGACGACCCGTTCGGGGTCGAGGCCGTACAGGGCGGGCAGGGGTGCGACGTCGTAGCGGAACTCGGCGTCGTAGTCGTCCTCCACCACCAGGGTGCCGGTCCGGCGGGCCCAGGCCAGGAGGCGTTCGCGGCGGGGCAGCGGCAGGCGGCCGCCGAGCGGGTACTGGTGCGCGGGCGTGGTGTAGACGACGGACAGGTCGTCGGGCAGGCTTTCGAGGAGGATGCCGTCGTGGTCGACGGGGCAGGGAACGATCCCCGCTCCCCGTGCGGCCAGGATCGTCCGGGCCTTTCCGTAGCCGGGGTCCTCCACGCCGGCGCGGTGGCCGCCGCGGTGGTCCGCACCGAGTAGGGCGCCGACCAGGTCGAGGCCGTTGCCGGTGCCCCGGGTGACCAGGACGTTCTCGGGTCCGACCCGGACTCCGCGGGTGCGGCGCAGGTGCTCGGCGAGGAGGGCGCGCAGCCGGGGCAGGCCCCTCGGGTCGGGGTCGTCGGAAGGCGGGTGCTCGGCGGCGTGCCGCCAGGCCCGCCGGAGTGCGGCGCGGTCGTGGTCGTGGACCCAAGGTGCCCCGGGCAGGAGGTTGACCACGCCGTCGCGGCGGAGGTCCTCTCGGGAGGGCCGGTCGCGGACGGGTGCGGGGTCCCGTGTGCTCAACGGTCCGGGCTGTCCGGCCGACCGGTCCGGTAGGGGTTCGTGCTCGGCGACGAAAGTGCCGGAGCCGTGGCGGCCGTCGAGCCAGCCTTCGGCGTAGAGCTGCTGGTAGGCGTCGGTGACGACGGTGCGGCTCACCCCGAGCTGGGTTGCGAGGGCGCGGCTGGCGGGAAGGCGCTCGCCGGCGCGGAGCGTGCCGGAGGCCATGGCCCCGCGCAGCGCGTCGGACAGCTGGGTGGTGAGCGGGGTCGGGTCGGAGCGGTCCAGGCGGACCGGGGGTTCGGCGAGGCGTCGGGTCAAAGTGGTCTTTCACTTCCTGCCACAAGTGGCCATGGTCCAGGTATCCACTTCTCCCTACGGTAGACGCATGCTCTCCACCACCGAACGCACGCGGCTCAAGCGTGCCAAGCACAAGGCCAGGACCGACCGGGCCGAGCTGTACGAGCTCCTCGACGAGGGGCTGGTCTGCCACATGGGCCTGGTCGTGGACGGGGCGCCCAGGGTGATGCCCACCGGGTACGGACGGATCGGTGACACCCTCTACCTGCACGGGTCGACCGGGGCGCGGTCGCTGCGGGAGGACGGCGAGGTGTGTGTGACGGTCACGCTGCTGGACGGGATCGTCCTGGCGCGGTCGGGCATGCACCACTCGATGAACCACCGGTCCGCGATGGTCTTCGGAACGCCGCGCCTGGTCACGGACGAGGCCGAGCGCACGGCCGGGCTGCGGGCGATCACCGAGCAGCTCGCCCCGGGCCAGTGGGACGTGGTCCGGCCGCCGGACTCCAAGGAGATGGCGGCCACCCGTGTGCTGGCGCTGACCCTGGAGGAGGCGTCGGTGAAGGTCCGCACGGGACCTCCGAACGACGACGAGGAGGACCACGCCACCCCCATCTGGGCGGGGGTGCAGCCGGTCCGCCAGGTGTTCGACCCGCCGGTCACCGACCCGTCCCTGGTCCACGACCTCCCCGCCCCCGAGCACGTCCTCAAGCGGGTCACCAGCCAGTAGGAACCGATCCCGGAAGGCCCGTCGGCTCAGGCCTCGACGATGACGGTGAAGGGGCCCTCGTTGGTGAGGCCGACGGACATCTGCGCCCCGAACACGCCCGTGGCCACCTCAGCGCCCTGTTCGCGCAGTTCCTTGACGACCGCGTCCACCAGGGGTTCGGCGACCGGGCCGGGCGCCGCCGCCTGCCAGGTGGGGCGGCGGCCCTTGCGGGCGTCCCCGTAGAGGGTGAACTGGCTGACCACCAGGAGTGGGGCGTCGATGTCGGAGCACGACTTCTCGTCCTCCAGGATCCGCAGCGTCCACAGCTTCTTGGCGACCTTGCGGGCCTCGGCCTCGGTGTCGGTGTGGGTCGCGCCCACGAGGGCCATCAGCCCCGGCCGGGTGATCTCGCCGACCACTTCACCGTCCACCGTCACCGACGCCTGTGACACCCGCTGAACGACCGCGCGCATGGGCTCACTCCCCCTTCGTCTCCTGTGGTTCTATCGTTTCAGCTGGTTGAGCAGGCGCAGGCGGCGGGTGTTGGTGATCAGGCCGGTGAGCGTGACCACGAACGTGCTGATGGAGTCCGCGAAGTCCTCGATCCGCCACTCCCGCGGGCCGGTGTACCAGTGCAGGCCGTCGCCGTCGAGCTCTTCGGGGCTGAGGTCGGCGATCGCGGCGGCGGCCAGGATGTTGGCCCAGCGGTCCACGTCGTCGAAGATCACCGCGTAGGGCAGGTAGCGCGAGTACAGCTCCACCCGCTGCCCGGGCGGTGCGCTCTGGGCGCGCTGGCTGAGCAGGTAGTCGCGGAAACCCATGGTGTGCGCGAACACGGAGCTGCCGAGCTTGGTCTTGGCGGGCATGTACTGGGCGCCAGCGGTGACGGCGGCCCCGGCGATGATCACCGCGAGACCGGTGAAGGCGGCCGTGGTGTACACGGCGAGGACACCGGTCAGGGCCACGCCGGCCGCGGTGAGCACCATGCCCGCGGTGGTCCAGACCCCGCGCTCCCGGTTGGGCGAGCGGGAGAACCACTTGAGGCGGACCATGTCGCGGTACAGCTCTTCGCGGACCCGGTCGAGCCGGGCCGGGAAGTCCTCGGAGTGCCCGGCGGAGCCGAGTTCGGAGAGGCGTACGGTGCGCCGCTCACCGAAGAGGGCGTCCAGAAGAAGCCACTCCGAGGGGAGCAGGGACTCCCCCGGCGGGCCGTCGAGGCGCACCAGCCGCCAGTCCACCGACGTGAAGTGCTCGTGCGGGAGTTCCTCCACCCGGATGTAACCGCGCACGGCCAGGTCCAGGACGCTTCCGGTGAGGTCGGCGATGTCCACGCGTTCGTCGACCAGGGTTCCGATCTGGCCGGGGTGGACGTCGTCGGGCGGGGCGAAGCGCACGCGTCCGTGCTCACCCGCCTCCAGGGGTGCGTGGTCACCCTCAGCGGCCTCCTTGCGCAGCGCCCGCTCGTCGCGGCCGCGGATCCGGATCAGCGCCACCAGGCCGCCCACCAGGACCACCAGCAGGAGCCCGAACACGCTCGAGGTGGCCGGGGTGATCTCGAAGGCCGAGGTAAGCGACCAGCGGCGGTTCAGGATCGGTTCGCCCTCCGCGGTGCCCGGGGGGTAGTTGACGACGATGTCCAGGCGGTCGTCAGGCCCCATGTCGGCCTGGAGGAAGTGGGCTACGGCCGCGTCGCCGCCCATGTCCGAGGCGGTGCAGTACATGGCGCTGCGGGGCTCCCCGGCCAGGCAGGAGAGCGCCTCGGGCGGCAGGGGCGCCTCGACGGTGACGTCGGTGGTCTCGACGGGGTGGCTGTAGGCGCCCACGGCCCGCCACTCCAGCTGGACCCCTTGGGCGACCTCACTGACGGTGCCGCTGACCCGGTAGGAGAGTTCCACCCCGCGGGTGCCCTCCGTGGGGATGTGGACGAGCAGGACCCCGTTGACCTCCTCGGTCTCGACCTCGAGGCCTGCGCCGTCGGAGTCCTCCGCCGATACCCCGGTGATCTCGAACTCGCGGTCGTGGTCGGTGTCGTAGAGCATCCTCGCGGTCAGGGCCCGGGTGAAGGTCTCCGGGGCCGCCCCCTCGAAGCGGAGGCTCTCCTCACCGTGCAGAACGCCCAACTGGTCGAGTTCGAGGCCGATGTCGTTGGTGATGAGCGGATCCGAGGCCGCGGCTTGGGCGATGACCGCCGGTTCGTCCCCCGGTACTGTGGTTGCCGGCGCGGATGCCGTCGCCGCGTGCGCCTCCCCTCGTGGCCACGCCACGACTGCCGCCGCGACCAGCGAGGAGAACACGACCAGGGCCGTCGCGAGAGCAACGGCCGGGCGCCAGGAGCCGACCCACCACATGACGCGAGATCCTATCCGGTCCTCCCCCGGGCCGTGTCCACCAGGCACCCGCAAAGGCGCCGTGTACCGGCGTTCCGTGAGCGATGACACCCTTCTTCCCGGCGGGGGTGCGGCTTCGTGGTGAAGGGTCGGCGACCGGGGACGGGCCCGGAGTCGTGGGCTGAACAGCCCGGCTTACTCCAGCGGATGGGCCTGGCCGTGTCCCTGTGCCTGGGCACGGGGCTGGCGGCGGTCGGGTTCACCGGTTTCCTGGCGGTCACCTCGCTGCTGCCGAAGGCCGAGCCCGCGTGGGGCGAGCCGCTCGGCGCGGACGCCACCGAGCTGATGTCCGACGGCACGGGAGCCTCCCCCGCGGACTCCGATGCGGTCGAGGACCCGCTCGGCGAGAACCCGCTGTACACGGTCGGTGAACTGGGCGAGGTGACCTGTACCCCGCCGGACATGGACCACGAGGACCCGGAGTCGGTGGAGGCGTTCGTGCACGCGATCGCCGACTGCCTGGACGAGGCCTGGGCGGAGCACTTCGATGCTGCGGGGATCCCGTTCTCCTCTCCCAACCGCGTGTACTGGAACAACGAAGGCAACAGCCCGTGCGGGCCCTTCCCCACCGAGGGCACCGCGGCGTTCTACTGCGAGGCCAACGAGGGGCTGTACCTGGGGGTGGAGGACGTCGTGGCGGCATCCGCCGGCAGTGAGAAACCCGAGGCGTACACGTTCCTGCTCAGCCACGAGTACAGCCACCACGTGCAGGGGCAGTCGCGGATCCTCGCCGAGTTCCACGCCCTGCGCGCCGACGCCGACGACGAGACCTCGGACGAGCTGACCCGCCGCAACGAGCTCCAGGCCGACTGCCTGGGCGGGGTGTTCGTGGGTGCCTCAGAAGAGTCCCTCGGTTACGGCGAATCCGAGCATGAGAATATCCTCGACGACGTCGGGCGCCGCTCCGACCATGTGGGGACGAACACCCACGGGTCGGTGGCGAACGGTCGCCTGTGGACCGCGCACGGCGTGGACCGTGTGGACCCGGCCGCCTGCAACACCTGGAAAGCCGACGAGGAGCTGGTGCGGTGAGCGCAGACCTAGGCTTCGGTGGTCCTGACGATCCCTCACGCCTGGCGCACGCGCGCCGGACCCACCGGGCCAACCGTCGGGTGTTCAGCGCGGTGTGCGGCCTCCTGGTGGCCCTGCTGGCGCTGTCCCTGCTGTCCTGGACCACCGTCAGCGAAGAGGGATCCGGCACGGACCCCGCCTCCGAGCGCTCCGGAGCCGGGAGCCCCAGCGACGAAAAGCCCGGACAGGAGTCGTCCGTCGCGGACGCCCCCACCGGACAGCTGAACTCACCGGGCACAGTGCCCGACCGGCCCAGCGGACAGGCCGCCCTGGTCTCGAATCCGCTGTACGAGACCGGCAGGCTGAGCCCGCTGCCGTGCCCCGTTCCCGAGCTGGACGTGGACGAGCCGGCTTCCATGGAAGAGTTCCTGAACGCCGTCGCCGACTGCTTGGACGGCGCTTGGCAGACGCAGTTCGACCGGGCCGGGATCCCCTTCGAACCGCCGGACCGGGAGTTCTGGGACGAACCGGGGGTCAGCCCCTGCCGCCCGTACCCCTCCCCCGCCGGCGCGTTCTACTGCCGGGCGAGCGAAACCATCTACATCGGTAACTCCGATGTGGTGGACAAGTGGAACGGCGCCACGGAGAGCGTGGTCTACGCATCGCTGCTGGCCCACGAGTACGGCCACCACGTACAGGGGGAATCGGGCCTGCTGGAGTACTACCACGAGCAGCGGCAGCTGGAGGACGACCACGCGGGCCGCAACACGTGGACCCGGCAGAGCGAACTCCAGGCCAACTGCCTGGCGGGGGCCTTCCTGGGGGCGATCCAGGTCAGCTATCCGCTGTCCGACAGCGACCTGACCGCCCTGCTCGACGACGCTTCCGCGACGGCCGACCGCGAGGGCGCCCCCGACGAGGAGCGCACCCACGGGTCCTCGGAGAACAGTGAGTCGTGGACGCAGACCGGGTGGGACGAGCAGTCTCCGGGCGCCTGCAACACCTGGGACCTCGACGACGAGAGTCTGATCGAGTAGATCGGGGCCGTAGTAAACAGTGGCCCGGGGCCGCGGTTCCGAGAGGCACGGGGCCGCAGTCGGCCAGCGCCGCCACAGCCACCGGAGTTGTCCACAGGTTGGGGACGGGCGGTGTTTCGCCAGCACTCCGCGTGGCAGGATGCTGACATGCCGGACACAGCTGAACCCCCCGGCTCGCACGAGCCCACCAGCCACGCCCCCGCTCCCCGGACCCTCTCCGGCCCAGCGCCCGCGGAACCCCCTCCCTCCCAGGACCTCAACTGCGTCGAGCTCCGCGTGCACGGGGTCAGCGGCGGTCAGGCGGAGGAGCTCCTGGACGCGGAACCCGCCATGCGCGTGGGCGGTGACCGGATGGCGGGCTTCTTCCGGTGGCGCCGGGAACCCGACACCAAGACCGTCCCCGGGGTACGCAGGGAGATCTTCGCCTGGGGCAACCTGACCTCGGGGAGCGCTTCGCGGGCCTTCTGGCTGCTGTTGCTGCCGTTCATGATGATCAACGTGGCGTACTGGATGCGCCCGGGCCGGATGGACCCGGAGCAGACGGGGATCCGCCGTGCGGCGAACATCGGTTACGGGGCCGGGGTACGGCTGCTGGCCCTGTCGCTGACCATGCTCATCACCCTGGCCGCCGCCGGCGTGGGGATGGACCTGGTCGCGTGGCAGTGCGGCGGCCAGGGTGAGGAGTGCGTCCAGGCCCGCCCGTGGCTGGCGTTCCTGGCCTCCACGTCCTCCCCGCTGTCCGTACCGGGCTGGGGGCTGCTGGTGGGCGCGGCGGTACCGGCCGCCGTCGTCGTGGTGCTCTGGCGGTTGTCCCGGCGTACCGCCGCCGACTACGAGGTGTCGACCGAGACGGTCCCGCCGGAGTACTCCGAGGACGCCCCGCTGAGCCACCCCGACTTCTGGCGCAACAGCGAGATCATGGCGCGGCTGCGGTCGGCCCACATCGCGATCGCCCTCGGCACGATCGCGGCGCTGATGGTGCTGCCGCCGCTCCTGTACGACCTCGCCCGACGGGACGGCCCGCTCACCGGGTTCGGGCTCTGGATGCCCGGCACGGTCCTGGCCGTCCTGCTCGGGACGGTGGCGCTGGCCAGTACCGCCAGCGTCCTGGTCCCGGGGATGGACCCGCGGTGGAACGCCCGGGCGGACCGGTTCTGCCGCATCCTGCGCGACACCACGCTGGTCCTGGTCGCCGCCGTGGCCGTGTACACGGTGTGGCCGCGCCCCGAGTGGGTGGCCGAAGGGCGGCTGCCCGGTAGCGGCACCATGCTGAACACGCTCTTCGCCACCCAAGGCGCGCTCGTGCTGCTCCTGCTGGTGTCCGCGCTGGTCCTGTTCGCGGTCGACCGCCCGCATACCCGGACCCCGATGCGAGGGCTCGCGGGGCCGTCGACGGCAGCCCTCGGAACCCTCCTGGGCGGTGGATTCTCGGCTGCGCTCGTCTACCAGGGATCGCTGTGGCTGAGCGGCTGCGGCTCGATGAACGCCCCCGAGGCGGACTGCCTGGACCTGTCCCCGCCCACCGCCTACTCCTGGCTGCAGCTGGCCTTCACCTTCGAGGCGGTGATCGTGCTGGTCGTGGCGGGGATCCTGGCGGTGGGCCTGCGCGGCCGGGTACGGGACCAGCTGCCCGAGGTGACCTCACTGTACGAGCGCAGCGTGCGCGACCGCCGTACGTGGGCCATCGCCAGGGCCAGGGCGGTCGGGCAGCTGACCGAGGTGCTGCCCGCGATCCTGGCCGCGCTGCTCCTCCCGGTGGTGCCGCTCGTGGGGCTCGCCCTGTACTCCATCTTCACCGGCAACCTGGTGGCCGGTCCGGCGGACGCTCCCGCCGCGGTGGCGAGCGAGGTACGCGGGCTGGCGCAGGAGACCCTGACCGCGATGGTCGGTATCGGTTCGATCCTCGGCGGGGCCGCCCTGGCCGGTCTGGCCTGGATCGGGCGCAGCGCCTACCGCGACCGGCCGACCCGCCAGGCCGTCGGTGCGGTCTGGGACGTGGGCACGTTCTGGCCCAGGGTCGCGCACCCGCTGGCGCCGCCCTCCTACGCCGAGCGGGCGGTCCCCCAGCTGACCGCCCGGGTGGCCCGGATGGCCCGTGAGGGCACCGGCGTGGTGCTCTCGGGGCACTCCCAGGGCTCGGTCCTGGCCGCGGCGACGGTGTGGCAGCTGCCGGAGGAGAGCCTGGACCGGGTCTCCCTGGTCACCCACGGGTCTCCGCTGGACCGGCTGTACGCCCGCTACTTCCCGGCCTACTTCGGCCCGGCGTCCTTCGCGGACCTCGCGGGCCGGGTGCACTCCTGGCGCAACCTGTGGCGGGTCACCGACGCCATCGCCGGGCCCGTCCGCCGCCTGGGGCCCGAGGGCCGCGGAGAGGAGTACGTCGAGCAGGCCGGTCCGGTACCCGACCCGCGTTCCTACGACGCGCCACCGGGGGAGGCGAGGCGTCCGGAGATCCTCGGCCACTCGTACTACACCAGCGATCCCGCCTACGCGGAGTCGCTGTGGAGCGTGCTCCCACCGGACGCCACGTCGCTGGGCGGGAAGGGAGACCCGAACACCCGTCGGCCAAGCGGACCTCCGTAAGGGTTCGGGCGGCCCGACCCGCAGGCCGCCGACGAGGGGGCTGGCCGCCCGCGGAGGCGGGGGGTTGGGTTCGGGCCGCCCACTTTCCCGCCGATCCAACGTCTTTTATTATGACTGACCAGTCAGTCATAATAAGATCGGAGACACCGTGACAACCGCGCCGTCCCTCACTCCCCCGTCCACCGGTCCTCTCGCCCGCGCTTGGCGGTGGACCACTGCGGGCTTAGTGGGCCCGGACCCCTCCCCCTGGGAGGTCACCGCAACCCTGGCCAGCGCGCTGGTCGGCACCCTCATCGCCGTCGGAGCCTGCCTGAGCGCCGGGCTGCCCTGGACCGCGACCGCGGTGGTCGGCCTCGTCGCCTTCGACTTCTTCGGCGGCGCCGCCGCGACAGCCACCGCTGCCAGCAAACGCCGGTACCACGGACCGGGCCGTACGCTCCGCCACCGCCTGCTGTTCGTGGCCGCCCACGTCCAGCCGTTCGTGCTGGCCCTGTTCGTTCCCGGCCTGGGCTGGTGGACGGCGGCCGCCCTCTACCTTCTGGCCCTGACCGGGGCGGTCGCCGTCGGCCTCACCCCGAGCACGCTGCGGGCTCCCGTGGCGCTCGGCGCCACCGTGACCGGCTCGGCCGCCGCGCTCGTTCTGCTCCCCGTTCCCGGGGCGCTGGTGTGGTTGGCCCCGGTCATGCTCGTCAAGCTGCTGATCGGCCATATGCTCCCCGGAGCGGAACAGCGGACTGCGGGGGAGGCGGACCATGGCACCGAAGAGGATCGACAGGTCGGCGCGGCGTGAGGACATCCTGTCCGCCGCCGTGCGCGTGTTCGCCCGGCAGGGGTTCGCCGCGAGCCGGATCGAGGACGTCGCCGCCGAGGCGGGCGTCGCCAAGGGCAGCGTCTACCTCTCCTTCGACAGCCGGGAGGCGGTGCTGAGCGGGGCGTTCGAACGGCTCGCCGCGCGCTCGGCCACCGTGCTGGAGCGGGCACGGGCGGAGGAGGAGCCCGCCCTGGAGCGGCTCGGCAGGCTGGTCCGGTCGGCCGTGGCGATGCTCGCCGACGAGCCCGACCTCACCCGGGTCATGGTCGACCTGTGGGCGGCGGGCCGCCACACGGACGTCAGGACACCGCTGGACATGGCCTCGGTCTACCGCGAGTACCGGGCCGCCGTGGCCGAACTGCTCAGGCGGGCCGCCGAGGAGGGAGACCTGCGCCCCGGGGTCGGAGAGCCCGAGGCCACGGTGGTGGTCGGCGCGATCGAGGGCTGCCTCGTCCAGTGGCTGATGGACCCCGCCGTCCGGCTGGCCGAACTCGCCGACCCGCTCGTCGACGTGTGCCTGTCCGGGCTACGCTCCGACGCGGCCGCACCTCACGGACGGGACCTCCGTCAGGGCCCGTAGGGACCGTTGTTCTGGTTTCCGCTGATGCCCTTGATGGCGGGCCGGACGTCCAGCAGGAAGATGAGCGTGGCGACCAGGCTCAGGATGACGAACATGCCCTGCCCGGAGAACACCGCCAGGAGTGAGACCGCCGAAGCGACGCCGGTGAGGATCAACCACAGCTGCTTGGTCTGCTTGTCCATCACCACGAAGGCCTGCTCCGGGGTGCGCAGGGCCTCGATGAACGCGTACAGGCTCGCCACGAACGTGACCAGATAGATGAGCTGCCAGATCAATCCCATGAAGCCTCAACACTCCCGTGCTACGCGCGTTCGAACGGGGGTTCCGCCCGCTCTCCACGGTAAACGGACAGGACATGCCAATCGTGCCCGGAGGAGGCTGGTCTCACAGTGCTGGCCCGTGGCCGCGGCGTGTCCGAGGGTGTGAGCGGGCGATCGTGTACGCGGATTCGCAGGTCAGAGCGGAATGTGCCAGAGGCAGGTGACGGTAGCCAGGAGGAACGCCGAACTACCCATGATGACTGCACCCGCGTGGTACGGGAGTTCGTCATCGGGGCGCAGGAGGCGGTTGACCCTGCGCATCACGGCGGGCTCGGCCTGACGGACAGCGGCCATGGCGCCGGCGGGCACCGGGGCGGGGCCCGCGGCCCCGAAGCGCAGCAGGGCCATCGCGAGTTCACGGGAGGTGCTCTTGCGGCGGGCCTGGTCGTCGGCGCACATCTCGATGAGTAGCGCGACGCTCTCGTAGTAGGTCCGTACCAGCCGCACGCGCGGGAAGGCCCGCTTCAGCGAGGAGAACGGCAGCAGCACCAGGTCGTGGCGCTGTCGCAGGTGCGCGTGCTCGTGGGCGAGCACGGCGGCCAGTTCACGGTTGTCGAGCATCTCCAGCGCACCGGCGCTGATGACCACCTGGGAGCGCAGTACCCCGGGCAGGCAGTACGCCGCTGCCGCGGGATGGTCCACCACGCGGGCGCCCGGGACGTCGGGGTGGTCGCTGGCCACGAGCTCGAGGAGGTCGTGGTGGCGGCGCCGCACCCGGACCACCTGGACGAAGGAGGCGACCAGACCGGAGAAGAGCACCAGGGTCAGGACCAGGGCGAGGGCGACGGCGGCCAGATGGCTTATGCCTTCGATCCCCTGCGAGAACTCGGCGAGGATGAACTCGCCGGTGACCAGGTCGGTGGCGGCCGCCATCAGTCCGCCCGCGGCTCCGAGCTCGTAGGAGGAAAGGCCGTAGGCCACCAGTGCGCCGATGGTCGAAACACCCCAGGCCAGGCCGAGGGCCTGCCATGCGATGACGGCCGTGTACGGGCCGCGGGAGGGCCACTTCGCCCGATGGAGGGCTTCCATTGCGACGAGGCAGCTGACCGCGACGAGTGTGAGGAGGGCGGCACTGACCATACGGACTAGTTCCTTGGCTGCTCGGTTTCCGCGAGTGCGCGCCGGAGCGCTTCAGCCTCCTGGCCGTCCATGGACTGGACGAAGGCGGCCAGGGCCGCGTCACGGTCCACCGTCTGCCCGAGTGCGTCGAACATCATCTCGGAAACGTAGCTTTCCCGGCTCGCTGCCGGGCTGTACCGCCACGCACGACCCTCACGTACCCGGTCGACGACCTTCTTCTTGGCGAGCCGGTCGAGCACGGTCATGACGGTCGTGTGTGCCAGGTCCCGCTCGGCGAGTGCTTTGCCGACCTCGCGAACCGTCATGGGTTCGTTGCGTGCCCACAGTACATCCATCACCGCGCGTTCGAGTTCGCCAAGCCGATTCATGTACGTAAGTCTACGACGGTCGGTAGTACCCCCTCTCCCACCCCCGGGTTAAGTCTGGATTGCCGGTAAGCAAGGGTGTTCAGACCCCGGGGCAAGGGTCCGGTTCGCGGGTGTTCCAACGAACCGTGTCAAGCCGGAGTGATGCATGTCCCGCGCCCCGGGTAGGGGGCCGGTGACACCTGTGCCGGTGACGCCTTTGGAGAGGACCATGACTGTCCTGATGCGGATCCACCTGTCTCGGGGGGACATCACCGAACAGCACGTGGACGCGGTCGTCAACGCGGCCAACAGCTCACTGCTGGGCGGCGGAGGGGTCGACGGCGCCATCCACCGCAAGGGCGGCGAGGCGATCCTGGCGGAGTGCCGGGAACTGCGCGCCTCGCGCTACGGCGACGGCCTGCCCGCGGGCCAGGCGGTGGCGACGACGGCGGGAGAGCTGCCCGCCCGCTGGGTGATCCACACCGTGGGCCCGGTGTACAGCGAGTCAGAGGACCGCTCGGGGGTACTGGCCTCCTGCTTCACCGAGTCGCTCCGGGTCGCGAGCGAGCTGGGTGCGACGTCGGTGGCCTTCCCCGCGATCTCCACCGGTGTGTACCGGTGGCCGCTGGAGGACGCCGCGCGCATCGCCGCCGAGGCCCTGCGCACCGCGGAGACCAAAGTGCCGCTGGTGGAGCTTGTGCTGTTCGACGAGACCGCGCTGTACGCGTTCCGGAGGGCTTTCGACAGCGCCTGACCGGAGTCCCGGCCAGCGGTCCGGCCCGGTGCGCGAGCCCCGGCTGTCACCGGGATCCAGCGCGTCGTACTCTCCGGTGTATGGGACATCGGCATCCGAGCAAGCTCAAGAATCCAGAGGTGAGTCACGCGCGCGCCCGTTGGCTGCTGCGCGCGGAACTCGCCGGGTGTGACGCCTGCCGTGCCGAAGGCGACAAGGACGCCCTGGCCGACCTCGCGTCGGAGGGTGTTTTCGACTCACTGATCACTGGCTTCGTCCTGTCCCGCGTACAGCAGTGGCACTCCCCCAGCAGGCCCTCCCAGTACCCCGCGACCGTGTACCGCATCGCCCCCATCGATGAACGAGACTTCTGGCAGGCCCCGACCCAGCACTGCATGCGCGTGTGCACGGTGACGGGAGCCGAGGGCGACAGCGTGGACACCGTCCCCGCACTCCGGGAACTGCGCTTGATGTCGACCGTGGACCGCACACTCGTCCTGGACGACATCATCGACGGGCTCGCCGAGACGGAAGGATGACTCTTGAGGCCCGTTTCCCCACTCCCCCGCCCCACCCCCGCTATGTCCCCCAAGCACGACAAACCCATCGTCGGCCAGTGCGAGAGGTGCGGCGAGTACCTCAACGCCGGGATCCGCACCTGCCCCAACTGCGGTCACTACAACGCCTGACCGGACCGAACCGTCTCGCATTCAGCCGGACCGGCTCTGCAAGGACCGGCCCTGACCGTCCCGGCCCCGGATCGACCGCATCAGCGGCCGGGGTCGGCGATCGGCGGCGGATAGCCCCCGACACCCTCGCCGGGCCCCTCCAGCCACGGCGTGTGGGCCCGTGCCCCGGACAGGTCGGCGAGTTCGGGCACGTACCGCCGCACGTACTCGCCTCCGGGGTCGAAGCGGCGGGCCTGCCGCGACGGGTTGAAGGCCCGGTTGGGGCGGGTGTCGTTCCCGGTCCCGGCGACCCACTGCCAGTTGCCGTAGTCGTTGGCCACGTCGCCGTCGGTAAGGTGCGCGTCGAAGTGCGCCGCGCCCTCCCTCCAGTGCACGAGCAGTGTCTTGGTGAGGAAGGCCGCGGTGATCATCCGCGTGCGGTTGTGCATGAAGCCCTCGCGGAGGAGCTGCCGCATGCCCGCGTCCACCACGGGCACCCCGGTACGGCCCTCCTTCCAGGCGGTGAGGGCGTCCCGGTCGTCGCGCCACTCCCGGTCCCGGGGGCGGTAGTCGCGGGTGTTGATCTCCGGGAAGGCCGCGGTCACCTGGTGGTGGAAGTCGCGCCAGGCGAGCTGCCGGACGTACGCGGAGCCGCCCGGGAGGCTCCCCGCGGCCCGGGCCAGCTCCAGCGGCGACAGGCAGCCGAAACGCAGGTCGGCTGAGAGCCCCGACGTGGCGGCGCCGGGGAGGTCGTCGTGTCGTTCGGCGTAGTCGGCGAGGCCCAGGTCGAGCCAGTTGCGCAGGCGCTCGCGTGCGCGAGTCCACCCGCCGCGCACGCGCTCCGGGGAAAGGGCTCCCACGCCGCCCTCGGGTGCGGTCAGCGGCCCGGGATCGATCCCTGCCGGCAGGGCCACCCGCCCCGGTTCGGGCAGTACCTCGCGCCACTCCGCCGCTTCCCAGGCCCGCCAGTAGGGCGTGAACACCTTGTAGTGGTCACCGCTGACAGGTGTGACCGCCCCCGGCTGGACGACGGTCAGCCCGGCGTGGGTCCGCACGCCCAACCCGGTGGCGCACAGCTTCTTCAGCCGCCGCGCCGCGAACCCGCTGACGCCCGAGCTCAAGTGGACCGTTTCGGCCCCGGTCTCCCCGGCCAGGGCACGGACCTGGGTAGCGGTGTCACCCCGGCGCAGGACCAGGTCGCCGCCGCGTTCGCGGAGCCCGGACCGGAGGTCGGCGAGGGCTTCGGCGAGGTAGGCGAGGCGGTTGCGGGCCGCGCGGCGGAGCAGGGCGGGTTCGAGGACGAACAGGGGCACTACGGGACCGGGGCCCTCCAGGGCAGCGGTGAGTGCGGGGTGGTCGTGCAGGCGCAGGTCCTGGGTGAACAGGACTATGGAGGGGGCGGCCAACATCGCTCCTTCGCTAAGGGTCGCTTGCACACTACAGCCCGTTATCCCTGGTGGTTACCTTGACCGACGCTGGGTACGGCCCGGTTATGAACCCGTCTCCGAGCCCAGTCGTCCGCCCCGTTGTCGGGGTCTCCAGTTGCCTCCTCGGCGCACCCGTCCGCTACAACGGGGGCCACTCGCGCCACAGGTTCCTCACCGACGAACTCGACCGGCACGTGGACTGGCTACCGGTCTGCCCGGAAGCCGAGATCGGACTCGGCGTGCCCCGGCCGACCCTACGGCTCCAGGACTCCGAGGGCTCCGACCGGGTGATCTCCAGCAAGGACGGCGCGGACCACTCCGACGACCTCGCCAACGTCGCCGACCGGCACCTCGCCGAACTGCGCCGCCTGGACGGCTACGTGCTCAAGAACAAGTCTCCGAGCTGCGGCCTGTTCTCCCTACCGGTGTTCGACGACCACGGCGACCGGTTGCGCGGCACCGGCCGCGGCGCCTTCGCCGCCCGGCTCACCGCCCTGCTTCCGTACCTTCCCGTGGAGGAGCAGGGCCGCCTGTCCGACTCGGTGCTGCGCGAGCACTTCGTGGAGCGGGTCTTCGCACACGCCCGGCTGCGCGCCCTGCTGGACTCGGCGTGGCGCCCGCGGGACCTGGTGGACTTCCACACCCGGCACAAACTCCAGCTCATGGCGCATTCGCCCGACGGCTACCGGGAGACCGGCCGGATCGTGGCCCGGGTCGGGGCCAGCGATACCGAGGAGGTGGCGGCCGCCTACACGGAGGCCTTCCAGCGCACTCTCGCGCTCAAGGCGAGCCGGGGGAGAAACGCCAACGTGCTCCAGCACACCTTCGGGATGATCAGCCCGCTGCTGGACGACACCCGCAGGCACGGCCTCCTGGCCGAGATCGAGGACTACCGGGAAGGGCAGGCCCCGCTCAGCCTCCCGGTGGCCCTGCTGCGCCACCACTGCGCGGCGGAGAACGTGGAGTGGGCAACCAACCAGACCTTCCTGCACCCCTATCCGGATCCGCTGCGGCTGCGGCACCCCGTGGCGGTCTGACCGCAACGACGATGCCCGGGAGCACCGAATCCCGAGATCCCGGGGCCCCGAGGCCCCGGGAGCCCGACCACCCGGGCGCCGGGCACGTCGTAGCTTCTTCCACACACAGCGAACACGTTCAACTACAGTAGGTAATTACAGTCCGCTCGCCCACAGCAGCTCCGGTTACCCCCGACCCTCGAGGTTCCGACGTGTTCGCCTCCTTCTCCCGCCGCGCCACCGTGCTCCTCGCTTCCTGTGCCGTGGCCCTGATCGCCGCCTCGCTGGCCACCGCACCCCAGGACACACTGGTGGAACGGTTCGGCCACCACCTCTCCCCTCCGGAGCCCGAGCTGGCCACCGGGCACGCCCACTTCCCGCCGGACGCCGAATCAACACCGGCACCGATCCCCCATCCCGGCCAAGTCGCCGTCTGCGACGAGCCCGGCAGCGACGAGGTCGTCCACCTGCCGGAGCCCGGAGCCCCCGAGGAGGGCCGCCCGCTGTGGATTCGGCGCCCGCCCGGCCCCGACAGCGCCGACCTGCCCGTCCTGTACCTGCTGCACGGCTCCGCCTCCACCCACCGCACCCTCATGGACGCGGACCTGGGAGAGATGTTGGACCGGCAGATGTGCCGGTCGGGGGTCGAGTTCGTCATCGCCGCCCCGCACGGGCAGGGTCCCGGCGGTTCCACCACGGAGTGGGGCGACGCCCACGACGGAAGCTTCGCCTTGGAGAGTTTCGTCACCGAAACGGTCGTGGCCGCGGTGGAGGGCCACCACCCGCGCCCCGCGTCGCTGCGGGCGATCGGCGGCTTCTCGATGGGTGGTTACGGCGCCGCCGCACTGGCCCTGCGCCACCCCGACCTCTACTCCCAAGCCGTCAGTTGGGCGGGCTACTTCCGCGTGGACGACCCCCACGGGGTCTTCGGGGAGGACACCGCGCCCCACTCCCCCGACCGCCTTCTGGAGCCGGAGGAGGTGCGCGATCTCAGCTTCATGCTGGTCGAGGGGCGCGAGGACCACACCCCGCTCCAGGAGGGCAGCATCCACGGCGAGGCCGAACGGTTCTCCGCACTGCTCACCGACCGCGGTATGACGGTCACCACCCTCAGCCCGCGCGGCGGCCACGATCTGGCCACCTGGACGCGCACCTTCCCGGAGACGGTGGACTTCCTCGTGTCAGGATGGGCTACTACACCCTGACCCCGAACGGGTCAATCCCCGCCCCCTCGGACGGTCCGGTAGGGAACAGTGTGTACCTTCGTCGCTGTTGACGACTACGGCTTGCACACACGACCTGGAGGGACCACCGGTGTCCGGACCCGTACCGTTGGGCGAACAGGCGGCGGTCCCCTCGAGGATCGCGACCGTCAGCCTGCACACTTCCCCCCTCGACCAACCCGGCACCGGTGACGCCGGCGGGATGAACGTGTACGTGGTCGAAGTGGCCCGCCGCATGGCGGAGCGCGGAGTGGCCGTGGACGTGTTCACCCGGGCCACCAGCCCCGACCTCCCTCCGGTGGTCGAGCTCGCGCCGGGCGTGAACGTTCGGCACGTCCCCGCGGGGCCCTACGGGCACCTGGACAAGAACACCCTCGACGAACACCTGTGCCCGTTCATCTTCGGGATGCTGCGCGCCGAGGCACAGGGCGAACCGGGCCACTACGACCTCGTGCACGGCCACTACTGGCTGTCCGGCAAGGCCGGGGTGGTGGCCGCCCGCCGCTGGGGCGTACCGATGGTGCAGACCATGCACACGATGGCCCGGGTCAAGAACGCCGCCCTCGCCGGAGGGGACGCACCCGAACCGGAGGCCCGGGTCAAGGGAGAGGACCAGCTGGTCCGGCAGGCCGACCGGCTCATCGCCAACACCCCGGACGAGGCGCGCCAGCTCACCGACTTCTACGACGCCCGGAGCGACCAGATCAGCACGATCCCGCCAGGGGTCGACCTGGAGACCTTCACCCCCGGGTCCCGTGCCGAGGCCCTGGAGCGGATCGGCCTGCCCCGCGACGCCGAGCTGCTGCTGTTCGTCGGCCGGGTCCAGCGGCTGAAGGCCCCGGACGTGCTCATCCGCGCCGCGGCCGAACTCCTCGAACGCGACCCCTCGCTCCGCTCACGTCTGGTGATCGGTGTCGTCGGCGGCCTGTCCGGCGGCGGGAAGCGGGAACCGCGGCTGCTCACGGACCTCGCGCGCTCGTTGGGCGTGGCCGACGTGATGCGCCTCGAACCGCCACAGGACCGGAGCCGCCTCGCCGACTACTACCGGGCCGCAACCGTGACCGTGGTGCCGTCCTACTCCGAATCCTTCGGGCTGGTGGCCGTGGAATCCCAGGCCTGCGGCACCCCGGTGCTGGCCGCGCGCGTGGGCGGGCTGACCACTGCGGTCTCCGGGGGCGTCTCCGGGGTCCTGGTGGACGGACACGACCCGAGCCGCTACGCGGCGGAACTGCACCGGCTGATCGCGGAACCCGCCTGGCGTGCCAAGCTGGCCGAAGCCGCGCCCCAGCACGCGGCCACCCTGGGGTGGTCGCGGACCGTGGACGAGCTGTTGGCCGTGTACCGGGGCGCCATCACCCCCCGAGAGCTGCAGTTGGCCGCCTGCCGATGACGGCGGCCCGAAGAGAGGCGAGAGGCGAGAACGTGGCGACGGAGACGGTGCGCGAGAGCGCGATCAGGGCGATCGACCAGGCCCTGGCGGAGAGCGGGCTGGAGGTCGAGCGCCCGCGCACGGGTTCGTTCCTGGTCACGATCCCCGGTACCGCCAAGCTCAAGACCCTGGTGTGGTTGGAGGCCGGTCCGCACAGCCTCACCCTCACCTCGTTCTTCTGCCGCCAGCCGGACGAGAACCACGCCGCCTTCTACCAGTGGCTGACCCGGTGCAGCGCCGACATGTACGGGATGGCCTTCACCTCGGACGAGGTCGGCGACGTGTACCTCCGAGGGAGGCTGCCGTTGGGCGGCGTCACACCCGATGAGGTGGACCGCCTGCTCGGCTGCGTGCTCACCTACTCCGACGAGAACTTCAACACCGCTCTGGAACTGGGATTCGTCTCGGCCATCCGCAAGGAGTGGAAGTGGCGGGTCGACCGCGGTCACGACACCCGGAACCTGAAGGCCTTCGCCCATCTGACCGAGCCGGGGAACGACCAGTAGGGCGGGCTGGCTAGGCTTGTCCGCATGGGAACTCTGGTACTGCTGCGACACGGTGAGAGCGTCTGGAACGCGAAGGGTCTGTTCACCGGCTGGGTGGACGTGGACCTGTCCGCGCAGGGCGAGGAAGAGGCACGCCGCGGTGGCGAGCTGCTGAAGGCTGCCGGGGTGACCCCGGACATCCTGCACACCTCGCTGCTCAAGCGCGCGATCCGCACCGCGAACCTCGCGCTGGAGACCGCCGACCTGCACTGGCTGCCGGTCGAGCGCTCCTGGCGCCTCAACGAGCGCCACTACGGCGCCCTGCAGGGCAAGGACAAGGCGCAGACCCGCGAGGAGTACGGCGAGGACCAGTTCATGGTCTGGCGCCGCTCCTACGACACGCCCCCGCCGCCCATCGCCGACGACGACCCCTACTCCCAGGCCGGGGAGGCGCGCTACAGCCTGCTCCCGCCCGAGCTGGCGCCGCGCACCGAGTGCCTCAAGGACGTCCTGGACCGCGCCCTGCCGTACTGGTACGACAGCATCGTCCCGGACCTGGCCGCGGGCAAGACCGTGCTGGTGGCCGCACACGGCAACTCCCTCCGTGCACTGGTCAAGCACCTGGACGGGATCGGCGACGCCGACATCGCCGGCCTGAACATCCCCACCGGCATCCCGCTGGTCTACGAGCTGGACGACCAGTTCAAGCCCACCAAGCCGGGCGGCACCTACCTCGACCCGGAGGCCGCCAAGTCCGCCATTGAGGCCGTCGCCAACCAAGGCAAGAAGTAACCCGGCACCTGTCCCGCGCCCGTACCGCCTCGGCGGTGCGGGCACCGTCGTTCCCGGGGTCGGCGCGGGAGGGGCCCGGTCGTGGACGGCCCGCTCTTTCCGGGGTCGAACAGGGTCAGTAGACCAGGGCCTGGGCGCCCTCTCGGAGGGTCTCCTCGACGAAGGTCGCCGCGCCCGCGATGCGCACGCCCTCGATCAGGTCGTCTTGGGTAAGGTCCCGGCGGGCGGCGCACTGGGTGCAGACCGTCACGCGGCCCGCGGCGAGCACCCCGGCCAGGAGGTCCTGGAGCGGCGCCGCGTGCGGGAGTTCGAACGCCTCCGCCCGGCCGGGCAGTGCGAACCACGAGGACTCCCCGGTCAGCCAGAGTGAGACGTCGGCCCCGCTGGCCACCGCTGCCGCCGCGACCGTGAAGGCCTGGTTGCACCGCTCGGGGGAGTCATCACCGGCGGTGACTTTGATCACCAGGGAACGAGACATGCCCGTCACCCTACTGAGAGCGCGATGGCGGTGGCGACAGCGCCCGCGATGAAGCAGAGGCCGAAGGCTGCGGACAGTACGATCGCCTCGGTCCGGCGGGGCGAGGTCCGGACCGGCCTCTCCCGGATCCCGTGCTCGATACTGAGCGAGCCGTCCTTAGGCGCGGCCAGCACCACGCGGCCGTCCCGGACCTCGAGCTGGCCGGTGACGCGCACCCGGGCACCGGACCGGATGATCCACTCGCGGTACTCGAACTCGATGGTCTCGCCGCGGAAGACGCCCGAGATCCTGCCTCGCACGCGGGGCAGGAGATCGTCCGCCGCGGCCGCGACCCCCGGCTGCGGACGGCCGACCACGCGCTTGAGGCACAGCTCCGCGTCACGGGGCTCGCTGTCCGCCGGGTCCACGTAGATGCGCTCGGCCGCACCGGTCCGCCCTTCGGCCACCAGGCCGAAGAGCTCGTCGGAGGCGTAGTCGGCGATCGAGTCGCAGGCGCGCTCGCTGACCGCGCCGTCGGACCGGTCGCGTGCGAGGGGACGGTAGTGGCGCAGGACCTCGTGGCCGTGCCACACGCACTCGGAACCGGCCAGTCCGGACTCGACGGGCCCGCCGGGACCGGGGGCGGCCGCACCGGTGAGCGTCACGCGCTGGCCCGCACGGGCGGCGAGGGCGCTGGGCCTGAGCTGGGCCAAACCGCGCTGCCGGAGCCAGCGGCGCATTCCGATGACGGTCAGCGGCAGGAGCACTGCCGCGATGGCGAGCAGCGCCACACCGATCACCAAAAGCACAGGCAGCCCCTTTGAAAGCGTGTCCGAGGTCAGCGACGGCGGTGGGCCCCGAACCCCGTGCCCACACCGCGTCTTACGGAGACAATCTTTACCAGTTCTCCGGGAAAGCGGGGCCAATTGGGCATGTCCAGACCACGGACCCAAGGTGGCACCGGACAGGCACGCCGCGAGTCGTCACCGCCACCCCCTCGTCGCCGTTAGTCTCGGGAGCTATGGACGCTGAGGTACACCCCGATCTGGAGAAACTGTCGTTCCTGTTCGGGCGCTGGGAGGGCGTCGGCGTCGCCGGATACGCCGACGAGGAAGAGCTCCAGTTCGGGCAGGAGGTCGAGTTCACCGTCAGGGACGGTATGCCCTATCTGGACTTCCGGAGCAGGGCCTGGCGGATGAAGGCCGACGGCACGCTCGGTGAGCTCATCACGGAGGAGTCCGGCTACTGGCGGGCCCTGTCCAAGGATGACACCGCCCAGTACGCCAAGGACAACGCCGACAACATCATCCACCTGGAAGTGCTGATCGCCCACAACGAGGGCTTCATCGAGTCCTACCTGGGCAACGTCTTCGCGAACCGGGTGGAGATGGCCACCAACGCGGTGATGCACACCATCACCGGGCTGGAGGTACAGGCCTCGCACCGCCTCTACGGGCTGTTCGGCGACGAGCGGGACACCCTGGGCTACGCCTGGGACCTGGCCGCGCGCGGACACGACCTGCGCTCGTACATGTCCGCTCAGCTGAAGCGGACCGGCGGAGCCGACAAGAAGTAGGCCGCGGAAAGGGCCGCGACAAGGCAAGAACGAACCCCGGGCTGTCTCCCGCGTCTGCGGGGCCGGTCGGACAAATTCCGGCAGCCCGGGGTCCGGGTGTCCGTCTGGGATTCGCGCGAACGACGTCGAGCGAATGCTCAGCGTCGTCCTAGCGGACGGCCACCTCGCCAGTCCTAGAATGAATCATTTCTTGGACCACCTCCTTTCCTGCGTGCCAACGAAGGTACGTCCCGTGGTCGGCGCGGGGCAAGTGTTTTTCTGTGACCTATATCCCCAGGTCACTACCGTGTCTTCGGAGTCTTGAGCGGGCCGGATAGCCTCTGCTGTATGACTTCGCCGCTGCTGACCACACCCGGTGCCGTGAGCGCCGACCGCCCCGACTCCGCCGTCGCCGCGCACTACGGCGACCCCGCACACGAGGCGCGCGCGATCGAACGCTCGAGCGCCTGGGTCGACCGGAGCAACCGGGACGTGGTCCGCGTGAGCGGCCCCGACCGCCTCGGCTGGCTGAACGACATCACCAGCCAGCTGACCCTCGACCTCGCCCCCGGTACCGCCACCGAGGCGCTCATCATGGACACCCGCGGCCACCTGCGCCACCACCTGTCCCTGGTGGACGACGGTGCGGCGACGTGGATCCACACCGAGCCGGGCGGGGGCCCCGGGCTGGCGGAGTTCTTGGACTCCATGGTGTTCATGCTGCGTTTGGAGGTCGAGGACCTCTCCGACGCCTTCTCGGTGCTGACCGTGCTCGGCCCGGATCGGGAGAAGGTGGTCGGCGCGGTCAAAGGTGTACTCACCCGGGCCACCGCCGACGAGACCGACCTGTTCGTGCCCTCAGCCGACCTTGTGGCCACCGCGCAGCAGCTCACCGAGGCCGGGGCCCGAGCGGCGGGCATGTGGCCCTACGAGGCGCACAGGATCGCCGAGCACCGCGCCCGCCCGGGCCTGGACTCCGATGACCGCGCCATCCCGCACGAGATGGACTGGATCGGCTCCGCCGTGCACTTGGAAAAGGGTTGCTACCCGGGGCAGGAGACGGTGGCGCGGGTGCACAACGTGGGCCGTCCTCCGCGCCGCCTGGTGATGCTGCACCTGGACGGCACCGCCGAGCGGCTGCCGGAGCGCGGGAGCGAGATCCAGCTGGACGGCCGCAAGGTCGGCAGGGTGGGGACCTCCGCACGCCACCACGAACTGGGCCCGATCGCTCTCGGATTGGTGAAGCGCAACGCCCCGACCGACGCCGACCTGGTGGTCGACGACATCGCCGCCCGGCAGGAGGTGGTCGTGGACCCGGACACCGGCGCCAACGCGAACCTCGACGACTTCCGCCGCAAACCCCGGTAGCTCCGGTCCTGCCTGCAGTTCAGCCGGGGCGGTGGCCCCGGCCGCACCGGTGGCTCAGCCGGGGCGGAGGTCGCTCTGGCCGGCGACCAGGACATGGGCGAACTCGGTGCCGTTGGGTGCCAGGAACATGATGTGCGTGGTCACCGTCGCGCCCGGGTTGAGCTCTTCCCAGAAGTAGTCCCAGGCGACGGTGGCCTCGGCCTCGATGTCGTTGGCGTATTCCAGGCCCTCGGTCGTGGTGCCGACGGTTCCGTAACTGTCGAAGATCGCCGGGGACGACCCCTCGTTGGTGACGTTGAGCCGGTAGATGTGGTACTCCCAGCCGTCGGGCGCAGCAGCGAAGGAGCCCACCCCGTTGGTGATGGTGTCGTCCGTGTAGGCCACCTCGACCACCACTTTGAAGGCCCCGACGGACGTCGTGTTCCCGTTGTAGGACGAGGGCGGGGCGGAGTCGGCGAGCTCGGCCCCTGCTGCCTCCTCCGCCGCCGGATCCCTGGGCTCCGGCGCGGTTTCGGCGGTGGGCTCCGGGACTGGTGCGGGCTCGGTTCCGGGTTCGGGCTCCGGTGCGGGCTCGGTTCCGGGTTCCGGCGCGGCCTCCGGTTCGACGGCGGGGCCCTGTTCGGGCTCGGGTGCCGGGTCCTCCTGGCCCAGCACCACCCGCACCTCCGGCGTGGGCACCCCGCCCAGCGTCACCAGACCGGCCGTGCACCCCGCCGCCGCCACGAGCACCGCCACGGGGATGGCGAGGGTCCGCGCGAGCGCGATGGAACGGCTCTGGAACCGTTGGCGGGGATCACTGGCACTCATACTTATGTGACGCACGTCACTTTCGCGGCATTCCGCGATTGTGGCCTCTTTGCCCGCCACCGCCCGTCGCCTCACCCAAGCTCCGCTGCCTCACCCGGGCTCCGCGGCGGGGCAGGGACGAGAACACAACGGGAGCCCGGAAGGCGGACCCACCGGGCTCCCGAAACGGCTACCGGGAGCGTGCCCCGGATGCCCGTCAGCGCAGGGCGGCGGCCAGGCGCTCGTCGTGCAGGCGCTCGCCCCAGGACGGGGGCAGCGGGTTCAGCTGGCCCACGCGCCAGCGCAGCAGCAGGTCGGCCAGCTGCGGGTTGCGCGGCAGGGCCGGGCCGTGCAGGTAGGTACCCAGCACCTGCCCCTGGTAGGCGCCCTCGGTGCGGTCATCGTTGCCGATGCCCTTCACCGTGGTCGACAGCGGACGGGCCTGGCCACCGATAGCGGTCCGGCCCTGGTGGTTCTCGAAACCGGTGATCCGGCCGACGCCCAGCGCCGGGTCGACCTCGGCCACGATCTCACCCACGGCACGGGTCTGGCCGCGGCCGCTGCGGATGTCGAGGATGCCCACACCCGGGAGAGGGTTGGACTCGTCGTCGCCGTAGCTCTCGCCGATGATCTGGTAACCCGCGCAGACCGCGAACACGCACGCGCCCCGGCCGACGGCCCGGCCCAGTCCGCCGTCGGCGCGGAGCCGGTCGGCCGCCAGGATCTGCGGCCGGTCCTCGCCGCCGCCGAGCAGGTAGATGTCCCCCTGCTCGGGCACCGGGTCGCTGGAGTGGACGTGCACGATCTCGGTGGAGATGCCGCGGAGTTCGGCCCGGCGCTTGAGGATGAGGAGGTTGCCCTGGTCCCCGTAGGTGCTGAGCAGGTCGGGGTAGATCCACACGATCCGCAGGGCGCTGCTGTTGTCCGTCATGTGTGTCTCCCCTACTGGACGCGGCCGTACGCCGTGCGGATCTGCTGGAAGGCTGTGTAGTTGGCGATGACGTCGACCTTGGTGATGTCGGGCTGCTCGGCCTTGAGCCGGTTCAGCACCTCGTCCACCCGGTCGGCGACCTCGAAGGACACCCCGTCGGTCTCCAGGCGCAGCGCCAGGTCGGTACGGCGCTCACCCATGACGAACACCCGCCGGTCCTTCAGGACCGTGTAGTCCACGTCCCACAGCCAGGAGGTGTCCTTGCCGTCGGGGATCTGCGCGTTGACCGCGAGGATCACCGGGACCCGGGGCGGGCTGAGGACCGCGAAGGACTCCAGCCACCCGGCGGGGTTCTTGGAGAGGAGCAGCCGGACCTCGACCCCCATGGTGACCACCGAGGTGTAGCGCCCGGCCACTGAGGTGACCTCGCGCAGCCGCTCCAGGGTGCGCTCGGGGTGGATTCCGTAGCCCGCGGCGGTCGCGGCGGCGATCGCGGCGTTGGCGCGGTTCGCGTCACCGGGCAGGTTCATCCGGAGCTTGAGCTGCTGCCCGTCGGGGGCGGTCAGGGTGTCGCTGTCGTTGTCCACCGACCACGTGGCCCGGGGCCGGGCGAGACCGCACTCCGGGCACTCCCAGTACGGGTCCTCCTCGCGCTTGAGGTGGCCGCCGCACTCGGGGCAGCACCAGGAGTCCTCCTTCCACCGCTGACCGGCCGAAACCCAGGTCGCGTTGGGGGCACCGAGGCCGGCCCAGGCCACGAGCGGGTCGTCGGCGTTGGCGATGACATGGGTGTTGGTCTGCGCGAGGGCGGTGCGCCACTTCTTCGCGAGCAGGTTGATCTCGGAGGCGCGGTCCATCTGGTCGCGGCTCAGGTTCATCAGGACCACGAAGGCGGGGTTGGTTGTCTGGAGGACCTGCGGAAGGTACTTCTCGTCCACCTCCAGCACACCGTTGACGGCCGCCTTGTTGTTGGCCAGGGCCGTGATGTGCCCGGTGGGCATGTTGGCGCCGTACTCGTTGGTGGCCACGTCGCCGAACTCGCGCAGCGCCTGCGCGATGAGCCGGGTCGTCGTGGTCTTGCCGTTGGTCGCGCTCACCAGGGCCAGGCGGCGGCCTTGGGCGAGTTTGCCGAGCAGGTCCGGTTCCACCTTGAGGGCGACCCGTCCACCGATGACGGAGCCGTCTCCGCGTCCGGTGGCCCTGGACAGGCCTGCTGCACTCCTGCCCAGTACCGAGGCCAGTTGGGCGCGCAAGGGAAGCTCGCTCATCTACTCTCCACCATCGCTAGATCACCCGCACGCTCGCGCTTCGGCGGCGGGCGATGTGTCGGGCCAAGCCTATTGTCCACCGGTGCTCAGACCCGCCAGTCCAATCGTTCGGGTGGCGGCCCGAGGTTGGGTGGGACCTTCTCCGGGTCGGGGCTGTCGTCGGCTCCGGCCGGCTCCAGAGCGTCCGCGGCGTCGGCCCTTCCCGGCGCCCCTGGCGAGTCGGACGGACCGGAGCCCCCGGGCGGCGCGAACCGCGGCCTGGTGTCTCCGGAGCGCCGGTCGGATCGTCGGTCGCCCGTGGCGGAGTCGGACCCGCCATCATGCCCAACGCCCCCGCCGTTACCGGTGTTCCGGGCGTCCTCGGCGGTGGCCAGTGTGGCTGTGGACAGGGTGAGGATACCCGGGTTGGTGTCGGCGATGACCGGACCTTCGGGGCTCAGGACGAGGGCCGCCGTGGAGGGAAGCTCGCGCAACGACTCCGCGTCCAGCCCGCTGGCCCGGGTAGCCGGGTCATCCTCCTCGTCGGCCCGAACCGGGGTGTCGATCTCGGCGGCCTGGGCGGTGGCACGCCCCCAGGCCGTGGCGGATCTCACATGCCGCACGAGGTCGAGAGGGGTGATCGCGGCGGCCGCGTTGCGGATCATCGCCCCGGACTCGGTATGCGGGGAGGGGAAGAAGAGGTCGTCCCCACTCCCGTCGTCCACCTCCTCGTCGGACTCGGTGACGGAACCGCCCACCGCTTCTCCGATCACCTCCGTGAGCCGGTGCAGCGCCAGGCGCTCCGGGTCCCGGCCGTCGTCATCCGGGGCCTCAGCGACCATCCGCGCGAGCTCCTCCGGCCTACCGCGCTGGCGCATCACCACCGACAGGCAGGAGGGGTCGTCGAAGTGCTCCAAGGCCGCGGGCACCGCGTCGCGGAACATGAGGACCACTTCGACCCCGCCGTCAGCGGCCGCGTTCAGGACCTGGTCCACCTCTTCGGCCGGAAGCGTCTCCGCCCCGCAGACCACGACGGTGCGGATCCGTTTCGGGCGCGCCTTCGAGCGCCGTCCCGCAGCCCCGCTCGGCTCGGGCGCGCGGGTCTCCAGCAACTCGCTGAGTGCCGCCACCGCGTAGGTCCCGTAGACCCGGGCCGCGGTCTCGCCCGAAGCCCGGTCCGTGGAGATGATCTTGACCTGTGCGTAAGCGCCGTCGTCCGCGCGGGTTCCGACCGACTCGAAAGGGCTGAGCCGTCTTTCCAGCGCCCAGGCGCGTTCGCGCACGCCCGGGTCGTCGGCGCAGCGCTCGCGGACCCGGGAACGCTCCGCCGAAGAGAGCAGGGCCAGGGCGGGGTCGTCCTCGGCAGCATCGTCCTCCGGAGTCACCAAGGCGCGCAGGCCCCCGATGAGCTGGTCTATGCCGACACCCGGGCCGAGCACCTCCAGCAGCCGCAACAGGAGGGTCTCGTCGGCGTCCACGTCCTCGACCTGTCCGGAGGCGGCGGCCACCGCGGAGAGGATGCGGGCCCGCTGTCCGGCGTCCAGGTTGGTGCCCAGGGTCATCCTGGGCAGGTCAGCCGGGAGGACCCACTGGCGTGGCTCCACCGCACAGCGCCGGGAGAGGTGGACCAGCTCCCGGGCGACCGCGTGGCCGGTGAGATCGACGACGGTGAGGTCCCCGCCCTCACGCAACCGGGAAATCCCGATCGTGGTGAGGAGGGCGGACCAGCCGGTGTCGGTACCGCCCACCACGAGCACCGCCGAAGTTCCCGAGGGCACGGTCAGCCCGTACCAGCGCGGCTGGGCCTCGTAGGCGCGCGCCGCAGCCTGCCATTCGGTGTGTCGGCGCGCGTGCTCGCGCTGCTGCTCGTGCAGGGCCCGTTCCCGTTCGGCCCTCTCCTCGGTCAGCCGTTCCTCGGCCTCCTCGAGCCGCCGCGCGATCACCTGCCGACTCTGCACGAGCGCGAAGGCGACCGGTGCCGCGATAGCCATGCAGGCGAACACGCCGCCCAGGGCGAGGCTGCCCGGCAGGATCCGCATGCCCCACAGCAGCGGGAAGAGCAAGGCGAGGAGCCCGAGTCCGCCCAGGGCGAAGTAGAGCGGCCGGTTGGTCTGCGCCTCGCTGTCGCGCTGCCCGGCGATCCAGTCCTCGCTCAGGTTCTCCGTGTCCCCGGGGGCGGGGCGGCGCGGAGCGGGTCCCGGCGGTGGCAGCAGGACCTTGTGCCGCCATCCGAGGTACGTGCGCCCCGCCTCACCTCGGGGTGTGCTGGCCGCGGTCGCCGATGACCGTGGTGTGGGCACCGTCCGAACACCTCCTGACCGGCGGGAGAGAGGGACCCGCCGGGGAATCGTTCACGCGGGGCTCCGGCCGCGGGGCCGGAGTTCGGGCACTGGGCTGCCAGCACCCGGCGTGCTTGCCACAGACCAGCCGTGGGCCGGGGCGAACACGGGGGTGTCCGCCCGCTCCGGACGACGTGGCCGTGATCATCAGTGAAGCAGGGTCGCCCACCGCTTTCCAGCCCCAATCGCCCACCTGTGGACAACCCGCTCCCGTGTCCCGGCCGGGGCTCCCGGAGGCCTCCGGCCCCGCTCCCGGAGGTTTCCCGCCCGAACATCGGGCATGGTGAGGAGGGACAGAGGCATAAAACGGACTAGTCGCTCCAAGGAGTGAGCCCCCCATCTCGGCCCATCCGATCCTCTTCGGGCTGTTCCTTACAGTCGCGGCGCTGCTCCTGGCCGCGATGGTCGTCACCGCGGTGCTGGGTGCCCGTTGGAACCGGCAGCGGGGACGACCGGGCTTCATGCACCGCGCCCTGCCCACCGACGCTCCGACCTCCGCGGAGATGAGCAGTGTCAAGCCCTACCTCCGCTCCGGAGAGACGGCGCCCGACCCCGAACTGGCGCGCCTGACCGTCTCCGCCGCACGTGAGCTGCTGAGGCGCTGGGACAACCCCTGGCAGACCGTGGGGCTCTGCCTCGTCCTGGGCATCGCCATCCTCAACCTGCTCCAAGTGGCGCTGAACCTCGGCAACTGGCTCCCGGCGGGGTTCGCGATCGCCGCGCTCGCCCTTGGCATCCACCTGCCACTCCAACGGCGCCGCGACCTGTTCCGCGCCCGCCGAGCGATCGAGGCCAACGGTGACCTCGCCGCCGAAGCACCGGAGGCCCCGGCCCCGCCTCCGCCCAGGGAACGCTGAGCCGACCGCCCGGCCGGGATCGGGTTCCGGCCCACAGTTCAGCGCCGCACGAAGTTCCACGAAACCACCCGGAGGTGAACCGCCGTGACAACGACGCAACTCCTCCTCACGGCCCTCACTGCCTTCATGGCCGCCGGTCTGACCGCACTGGTGCTCTGCGCCTTCATGGCCCGGAGCTGGCGCATACGCCACGGGAAGCCATCCCTGCCCTGGTGGAACACCGAGCCGGAGCTGTCGGGCTTCGGCGGCCCGTTCTCCGCGGTGCGTTGGCAGGCGCTGCGGCTGGTGCGCAAGGGGCGCACGGCCGAGGACCCCAAGGTCGCCTACGTGGCGCGTCTCCAGGCCAGGCAGAGGATCCGCCAGTGGGAGAACCCGTGGTGGAACGCCATGATCCTCATGGCGCTGGTGCTCCAGATCCCCAATCTGGCCAACATCGCCACGGGGTCCGAGTCCACGGCGCACACGTTCTTCTGGGGTCTCTCCCTCGTCTTCTTCGTCGTGCTCCTGGTTCTCGCCCCCTTCCAGTTCATCCGCGGTCTCCGCAACGCCAGACAGGCGTGGGACCTCAACGAGAACCGGGCCGCTGCCTACGAGACCGAGCTCGAACGGGAGAAGGCCCACGCCAGAGCCGCCCACCGCGAGGGCCCGGCCCCGCAGTCACAAGAAGCCGACGCCCTCCACACACGGCCGGGTGAGCCCTCATGACGCCGATGCACTACCTCTGGGTGGGGCTGGTTCTCGCGTTCGTACCGGCCCTGATCATCTGCGGGGTCATGGGGCGGCGCTGGCGTCTCCGCCACGGGAAACCACCCGCCCTGACCGGCTTCCATCCGGAGCTGTACACGATCGGTGCCCCCGTCTCCCACCCGGTCAGGAAGGAGGCGGCCCGCCTGGCCCGGCAAGGCAGACAGGCGGACGATCCGGAGATCGCCCATGTCGCCTGTCTGCTGGCGCGGCAGACGATCCGCCAGACCGAGAACCCCTGGTACCGGACGGTCCTGCCCCTACTGTTCCTTTTCCAGGTCCCCAACCTGGTCAATGTGTCCGTCCAGGCCGAGACGCCTTTCATGACTGCGGTGTTCGCCCTCGGCGCGGTGGTGTTGGCTGCGGGTTCCGTGTTGGAGCCCGCGACGAAGACGCGCGCACTGGCCCGCGCACGGACGGCCCTGGAACTCAATCAAGAGCTGGCCGACGCCTACGCTCCCGCTGGCGCTCCCCAGGGCGGTGAGGGGCCGTGACGCCGACGAACATCCTGCTTCTCACCTTCCTGGGTGTCGTGGTGGCCGCGGCCGCCTTCTTCGCGGTCATGAGCCGACGCTGGCGTCTTCGCAACGGGCGGCCACCGTGGTCGGCTCTGATCGGCGAGCCCGAGCTGAGCGGTTTCGGCGGCCCCTTCTCACCGGTCCGACGGGAGGCGAACCGGATGGTCAGCCGAGGTACCGCGGCGGAGAGCGCCGAGGCCGCCTACGTCGCGCGGCTGATCGCCCGGCAGCGGATCCGCCAGTTCGAGAACCCCTGGTCCCAGGCCCTGTGGGCGCTGATTCTGCTCATACAGCTCCCCGGGGCGGCGAACGCGTTCCTGGACACCGACGCACTGTCGAGGATGCTCCTCTACGGCGCCGCCATCGCCGTCATGCTTCTCGTGTTCACGGTCGGCCCCTTCCACATCAGGCGCACCCTCCGCCGAGCCAGGCGGGCGCTGGAAGCCAACGAGCACCGGGCAGCCGCATACGAGGCCGAACGCGAAGGGGAGGAGGCCCGCGCCAGGGCCGAGCACGAACGCGCGGAGGCTGCGGCCGTGGCCGCGTACGAAGAGGACCTGTCCACGCGGTCGGCGGAAGCCGCGGCCGGAAAGCGGGGTGAAGTGCCGTGACGCCATTGGGCATCCTCCTCGCCGTGTGCTTCGGGGCCTCGGCGGCCGGTGTGGTCACCTGCGCCGTCATGGGCCGACGGTGGCGGATCCGGCGCGGAAAACCGGCCGCCATGTGGGCTCTCGATCCCGAACTCCACGGGGTCGACTCCCCCTTCTCCGAATCGGTCCGCAAGGAGGCCGCCCGCCTGGCCCACAGGGGCGAGGCCGCGGACCGGCCGGAGACCGCCTATGCCACGCGCCTGTGCGCGAAGCGGGCCGTTCGACAGAACGAGAACCCCTGGTACCGGGCGATCCTGCCGCTCCTGTTCGTGTACCAGGCCCCCTACTTCGCTGTGCAGGCAGTGCTCGCCGACACAACCGGGATGACGCTCGTGCTCGCCTCGTGCGCGGCACTGTTGGCCGCGGGGGTCGTTTTCCTCCCCGTCCAACAGGTGCGCCTGCTGGGCCGGGCGATCCGGGCCTGGGAACTCAACCAGGACCTGGCCAGGGCATACCCGGCCACTGCCAAGGGCGCGGGAACGGACTCGACCGAAAGGCCGAGGTGAATCCCGTGAACCACCCGACGCTCTACTCGTCCCTGCTGATCGTGGTCCTGTTCGGATTGGCCGCGTGCGTCTTCCTGCACGTCAAAGCCCACCGCTGGAACCGCGCCCGGGGGCGCCCCGGTTACTGGAGCTGGGCACCCACAGGGGAGACCACGGGCCACGAGGAGCGCCGCCGTGTCCGGCACCTGGTCAGGTCGGGTGAGACCGCACCGGACGCGGCGACGGCCCATCTCACCGTGCGCGTCGCCCAGGACCTGCGCCTCCGCTGGGAGAACCCGTGGGCGTGGAAGGCGCAGACCCTGGTCTTCGCAATAGTCGCCCTCAACACGGTGAACCTGATACTGAACAGACCGGGCACCCCGTGGATGGTGCTCATCGCGGCACTCGGGGCCGCGGCCGCCCTGACCGCGGTCGTCCCGTACCAGCGGCGCCGCGACCTGCGCAGGGTTGGGAAGGCGGTCCGGGCCAACGAGGACCTCGCCGCGGAAGCGCCCGAGGAACCGCCCGAGCGCGCCCCGGAGTGGGGTGATCAGTGGCGCAAACCCTACTGACCCCTGCCCGCAGCACCCTCGGAGGTGAACCGCCGTGACGGTACTCGTCTATGCGCTCGCTGCACTGAGCGGTGTCCTCTTGCTCGTCGCCGTTTTCTGCCTGGTGATGAACTTCCGCTGGAAGAACCGGAACGACCCGATCTGGAATCCGCTCCTCGACCCGGAACCGGGCATGGCCAGCCCTCCCCTGTCACAGGCGAGACGGGAAGCGGTCCGGCTGATCCGCGACGGCGCGGCCGCGGGCAACCCGGAGACCGCTCACGTCGTGTGTCGGCTGTCCAGGAACATACTCCTCCAGCTCTCCAACCCCTGGGAGACCACCGGGTGGGTGGCGATGCTCCTCGGCCAGGGGATCGCGCTCGGCCTCACCCTCCGAACCCTGGTCGAACACCCGCTGGCGATCGTTCTAGGCGGGACCCTGTGCGTACTCCTGGCCGGGATGGTCACCGTGTGGATACCACTCGCACGCAGGAGGGCCCGGTCCCGGGCCGAGCGCGCCCTGACCCTGAACCGGGAACTGGCCGCCCCCTACACGGTCGGGAAGGAGTGACGGCCCCGCGAGACCTACTCGCCCCAACCACGGCAACTCCGGAGGTGAACCGCAGTGATCGTCTTGTACGCCACGCTCTTGGGGCTGGCCTTCGTCCTCTTCGCGGCCGGGTTCTTCTGCTTGGTGATGGGCTTCCGCTGGAAACGCCGGCACGGGGAACCCACGGTCGAGGTCATCGACCCGGAGCTGACCCGCTTCGGCAACCCCTTCTCACCCGTGCGCAGGGAGGCCGACCGGGTGCTCCGCGAGGGTGTGGCGGCCGAGCGGTCCGACGTCGCCTACGCGGCGTGCCGCTTGGCGAACAGATCACTCAAGGAGCAGCACAACGTCTGGTTCCGGTACGCCCTGCCCCTCATCCTCCTCGCTCAGCTGCCCAACATGGTGGCCCAGTCCGTCAACCTGTTCGACGAGGTCGCCGCCCTCTCCCTGACGTTCGGCGGGCTGGTCGCCGGGATGGCGCTCGTCGTCATCGGGATGCTCGTCAGCCAGAAGCGCGCTCGCAGGCGCGCCCGGCGGACCCTGGAGCTCAACCGGGACCTGGCCGACGTCTTCGAGGCCGACCACGGGACAGCGGACGGCCTGGCACCCGGAACGCCCTGAGAGCCTGGTGACAAAGGGGGTTTGGTTACCCTCCCCTTGGTGTGTGCCGCTTTCCGCGTGGGTGGGAGTCCGCGTGGGTGGGAGTCCGCGTGGGTGGGAGTCCGCGTGGGTGGGAGTCCGCGTGGGTGGGAGTCCGCGTGGGTGGGAGTCCGCGTGGGCTGGGGTTCCCTGCGGGTGCGAGGTTGCCCCGTTTCCTGCCGCTTGATGGTGGCCGTCTCCGCTGCGCGCGTCAAGGTCGTCGCCATCGAGCGCTTCGCGCATCATTGGCGCTCCACCTTGACCCGCTTCGCTACGACGGCGGGTCGGCGGCTATCAGGAAACGGGGGACGTGTGGTCGGGGCCCCAAGGGGCCCTTCGGGCCCCGAGCCTTCGGCCCGAAGGGCCGGGCTTCGCCCGGTCCGGCCGTGGCCGGCCGGATCCCTTCCCATCCGTCTGGTTGTGTCGGTCAGCGCGTCGCAATCCAGTGACCGGTGGGCGACGAAGGACCCGAACAGGCCGGGCGCATGGCGAAGCGCGTCCCACCGGACTTCCGGTCAGGCTCAGGCCCCCTTTCCAACGATGATCTTGCCCCTGTCTCAACCCTCGACGGCCGAGGGTGGAGCTGGGGGCAAGATCATCGGGGATCAACCGGTTTCGGACGCAACGGACACCCCTACCAGGCCGGTTCCGGACACCGGGGCCGCCCCCCCGGGGGGCGGCCGCTACCCCCGGTGGAGGCACCCGGGACACCGACCCCCCGCCCAGAAGCACCCGGGGGCCAGTGAACCCCCTCCCTGGAGGCAAACTCGGCGCCCACAATGCCTCCAACAGGGGGGCTCACCACGCCCCACCCCACACCCCACCGGGCCACCGGCACCACCCGCACCCGTATGGGCCACCCACCACCGAGCCGCCAGACCGGTGGGACGCGCCCAGCCATCCAGGCACCTGTTCGGGCCCTTCGTCGCCCACCCGCCACTGGATTGCGACGCGCCTGCCGACACAACCAGACCCACGGGCAGGAACCCGGCCGGCCACGGCCGGACCGGGCCGCAGGCTCGGAGCAGTTCCCGGCCGAAGGCCGGGGCATCCACAGCCCCGACCACACGCCCCCCGTTTCCTGACTGCCGCCGACCCGCCGTCGCAGCGAAGCGGGTCAAGGTGGAGCGCCTCCGATAGCGCGCCAGCGCTTCGACGGCGACGACCTTGACGCGCGCAGCGGAGACGGCCACCATCAAGCGGCAGGAAACGGGGAAACCACCCGCACCCAACAACAACTCCAGCCACCCTCAACCCCCACCCCCACACCCGCGTGGACAGGTGCACACCCCAAGGCCAAGGGACCCCGACACCCCTTGTCAGCAGGCTCTTAGGACGCCTGGGTGGCCGGGTCCTCGGGGCCCGAGGTCTCGCGCCCGGGGCGCCCCCAGCGGCACTGTCACTGCGCATCTCTCAGTCGACAGCCAAATCCGGACAGGCCCCACTGTGCAATGCTGCCGAGCTGGCGAGGCAGTGCACAGCAGGGGAACTCCTTCATCGGCCTTGTGCCAGCACCACTGGACACGCCCGCCCGTCGCCCACCACCAACCCTCAACGGACGCCTACAGCGCAGCACCTTCCGCCCGTCGCCCACCGCCAACCCTCAACGGACGCCTACAGCGCAGCACCTTCCGCCCGTCGCCCACCGCCAACCCTCAACGGACGCCTACAGCGCAGCACCTTCCGCCCGTCGCCCACCACCAACCCTCAACGGACGCCTACAGCGCAACACCCCCCTCGCGACGGGCAGCATCCACCGAACACGCCTTAGGATTCGGGCTCATGAGCACCCCGCTAGTCACTGACAACCTCGCCCCGGAACTCGTCGGCCCCGTCCTGGCCTTGGCCGAGGAGGCACGGGTCACCGACGGGATCGCGCCGCTGTCCGAACAGACCCTGCTACGGGTCAGACACGGCGCCCCGTCGGGCAGCAGCCGCTACCACGTGGTCACCGACGACGGCGCAGTCGTGGGCTTCGCGCTCGTCGAACGGACCGAAGGCGAACCCGACTCCGGCGAAGTGGTGGTCGCCCCCGCCCACCGGGGCCGCGGACACGGATCCGCGCTGCTGCGCTCGGTTCGCGACGACGCCGGACCCGACGGGGTCCGCGTGTGGGCACACGGGCGGACCCCCGGGGCGGTGTCGGTGGCGGCGGCCGACGGGTGGGTCACCGTCCGCGAGCTGCACAAGATGCGCATGCCCCTGCGGGACCTGGGCGCTGAATGGCCCGGCGGCCCCTGGAGCGCGCCCGAACTCCCCGCGGTCGCGCTGCGGCCCGAGGTCGCGGAGCAGGTACAGGTCCGCCCCTTCGTGGTGGGCCAGGACGAGCAGGCCTGGCTGGAGGCCAACGCGCGCGCCTTCACCGACCACCCCGAGCAGGGCTCGCTGACCCTGGACGACCTGCTCCAGCGCGAGGTCGAGGACTGGTTCGACCCCGAGGGCTTCTTCGTGGCGGCCACGAACAGCGGGACCATCGCCGCCTACCACTGGACCAAGACGCACGCCGACGGCGCCGGCCTCAGCGACGACGAGACCGTGGGAGAGGTCTACGTGGTGGGTGTGGACCCGGCTTGGCAGGGCACCGGCCTGGGCCGTGCGCTGACCCTTGCCGGGCTTCACCACCTGCGCGACGCCGGGTTGCCCTGGGTTCACCTGTACGTGGACGGAGACAACGAGGCCGCGGTGCGCCTGTACGAGTCCCTCGGGTTCTCCATGTGGGACACGGACGTGATGTTCGCGCCCTCCGAAGGCGCGGAGCCCGCCGGTGGCGCGGACTGAGCCGACCGGGTCCCAGCGGGCTCCCGGGCCCGGACACCCCTCGGCTGACGTGCGACTGGTCACATTCACCGAGCGAACCCCTTGGAGCCACGGGAGTGCGATTTCTCGTTCATCTTCCGTTCACCTTCTCTGGGACAACTGGTCACCTCCTGCGCCTACCTTCACATTCGGCGCGGATCGTCTGCCTTCCGCGCGTCGACCGTGACACGGCGGTCATCTCCCGTGCGGTTCACGGGCAGTGGCACACAGACCGAGCGACCGGCCCCACAACCTTTTCCGAACCGGAGAATCCATGACGACCACGGACGCGCCCCAGGCGGCACCGCCGCCCACGGGCAAGCGCCGGATCGGCGATGTCGTATTCGCCGGGCTCGCCCGAAGCTCGGGCCTCCTGATCCTCGCGATCCTCGCGGGTGTGGCCGCCTTCCTGCTGATCCAGGCCTGGCCGTCGCTCTCCGCCAACACCTCGAACTTCCTCACCGACACGGCGTGGGACGCCAACGTCCGGGAGAACCCGTCGTTCGGTGTGCTGGCCCTGGCCTTCGGCACGGTCCTGGCGGCCGCGATCGCGCTGCTCTTGGCCACCCCCGTGGCGATCGGCATCGCGCTCTTCATCGTCTACTACGCGCCCCGGAAGCTCGCCACCACGCTCGGCTACCTGGTCGACCTGCTCGCCGCGATCCCCAGCGTGGTCTACGGCCTCTGGGGCATGATGGTCCTCGCCCCGCAGCTGGTGCCGGTCTACGAGGGCATGTCCGAGCACCTGGGCTGGATCCCGCTCTTCGAGGGTCCCACCTCCACCTCAGCCAGGACCCTGCTCACCGCGGGCATCGTCCTGGCCGTCATGATCCTGCCCATCATCACCGCGATGTCCCGCGACGTGTTCCACCAGGTCCCGCAGGCCCACCGTGAGGCAGCGCTGGCCATGGGCGCCACCCGCTGGGAGATGATCCGGCTGGCCGTGCTGCCCTTCGGCAAGTCCGGGATCGTCGGCGGCGCCATGCTCGGCATGGGGCGCGCACTGGGCGAGACCATGGCGGTCGCCATGATCCTCTCGCCCTCGCTGGCGGTCTCCTTCAACCTGCTCCAGAGCGGAAACCAGACCATCGCCGCGCACATCGCGCTCCAGTACCCCGAGGCCACCGGGTTCGGCGTCTCCGCGCTGATCGCCGCCGGCCTGGTCCTGTTCGCGATCACCCTGGCCGTCAACATGGCCGCCCGCTACATCGTGGCCCGGGGCAACAAGGAGTCCGCATGAGCATGACGACCACGCAGCCTCCCGAGCCCGAGACGGGTGCGGTCGAGAACGAGCTGCGCTCCGTGACCCTGCCGAACCGCTTCCCCGCCGTCCTGCTGGCCTCCTGCGCCATGGTGGTCGCCGGGGTGCTGGCCGCGTTCTCCTCCTTCGGCATCGTCCTGTGGGCACTGCTCACCGGTGTCGCCTACACGGTGATCATCGTGACCGCATCGGCGCGGATGGAGGGCGGTCGCAAGGCCAAGGACCGCCTGGTCACCGCACTGGTCTACTCGGCCTTCCTCTTGGCCATGGCCCCGCTGGTCTCGCTCCTGTACACCGTGGTGACCTTCGGTCTGGACCGCTTCGGCTGGAACTTCCTGACCGTGTCCATGAACGGTGTCCTGCCGAGCATGGACGCGGGCGGCGCCTACCACGCCATCATCGGCACCCTGATGATCACGGGCATGGCGACGCTCATGTCCGTACCGGTCGGTGTGCTCACCGCCGTCTACCTGGTGGAGTACGCGCAGGGCCGCCTGAAGAAGGTCATCACCTTCTTCGTGGACGTCATGACGGGCATCCCCTCCATCGTCGCCGGCCTCTTCGTGGTCGCGCTCTGGATGATGATCTTCGGTCCGGGCAACACCAACGGCGCGGCGGGCGCGATCTCGCTGGCCGTGCTGATGATCCCCGTCGTGGTCCGCTCCAGCGAGGAGATGCTGCGGCTGGTACCCCGGGACCTGCGCGAGGCGTCCTACGCCCTGGGAGTGCCCAAGTGGCGCACGATCACCAAGGTGGTGCTCCCCACGTCGGCCGCCGGTCTGACCACCGGAATCATGCTCGCCATCGCGCGCGTTATCGGAGAGACGGCACCGCTGGTGCTCACCACGGGCTCGTCCGCCGTCTCCATCAACTGGAACCTGTTCGACGGTCAGATGATGAACCTCCCGGTGTTCATCTTCTCCCAGTTCCGCATGGGCGGAGCCGTCAACTACGAGAGGGCATGGGCGGCGGCGCTCACACTGGTCCTCACGGTCATGCTCCTGTTCCTCACGGCACGCGTGATCGGCAGCCTCTTCTCACCCAAGACCCGCTAGAGCACACGAGGTACACCCTGTGGCGAAACGAATCGACGTCTCCGGACTCCACGTCTACTACGGTGACTTCCTTGCCGTCGAGGACGTGTCCATGACCATCGAGCCCCGGTCGGTGACGGCGTTCATCGGGTCCTCTGGCTGCGGCAAGTCGACCTTCCTCCGCACCCTCAACCGGTTGCACGAGGTCACCCCCGGCGCCCGGGCCGAGGGCAAGGTCCTGCTCGACGACCTCGACATCTACGGCCGCGAGGTCGACCCGGTGATGGTCCGCAGCGAGATCGGCATGGTCTTCCAGAAGGCCAACCCGTTCCCCACGATGTCGATCTACGACAACGTGATCGCCGGGGCCCGGCTCAACAACTCCCGGATGAGCCGCTCCGAAGCCGATGACCTGGTCGAGGAGTCCCTGCGCGGCGCCAACCTCTGGGAAGAGGTCAAGGAGCGCCTGAACAAGCCGGGCGCGGGCCTGTCCGGCGGCCAGCAGCAGCGCCTGTGCATCGCCCGGGCCACTGCGGTCAAGCCGTCCGTGCTGCTCATGGACGAGCCCTGCTCCGCTCTGGACCCGATCTCGACGCTGGCGATCGAGGACCTCATTCACAACCTGAAGGAGGAGTACACGATCGTGATCGTCACCCACAACATGCAGCAGGCCGCCCGCGTCTCCGACCAGACCGCCTTCTTCAACCTGTCGGCCCCGGGCAAGCCCGGCAAGCTCATCGAGATGGGCGAGACCAACCAGATCTTCACCCGCCCGGAGAAGAAGGACACGGAGAACTATATCACCGGACGCTTCGGTTAAGCCGACAAAAGCCCAGGTCAAAAGCGTCGGCCGATGATCACCCAGGCCGCTTCGGGCGGTTCTGGGGCTGTGGTCAGAGCTTGCGGTGGAAGCGGGTGTAGGTGTTGAACTCGGTCACCGGGGCGAAGCCCAGGCGGTGGAGTACCGCACTGCTGGGATCGTTGCCATGGATGACTCCGCAGTAGACGTCCGTGGCGGCCAGGGACCGCTTGGCCTCTTGTATGAGCGCCTCGCAGGCCGCCGTCGCGTAGCCCCGGCCAGTCGCTGCCCGGTCCAGCCAGAAGCCGAGCCCGTAGCGCGGCGGGTCCACCGCGACCAGGCTGACCCTGCCGATCAGCAGCCCGTGGACCCGGACCCCGTAGGCCCACTCCTCTCCGGACTCGTGACGGGAGAACGCGGCCCGGATCGCCTCCGGCGAGGCGTCGACCTCCTCCAGGAAGTTCCCGTGCCTGGTGAGGTGCTCCCGGTTGGCGCGCATGAGCTCCCGGTAGGCGTCGACGTCGTCCCCCGTGAAGAGGGCGAGGACGACCCCGGGCAGGGCTGTGGGCACGGTCTGCGGCATGCTGTGGGCTCCGCTCATCCGGTCAGCGCGATGGTGCCCTGGGCCGCCGCCGCGACCTTCTCGGTGCCGTCGTCCTCGACCATCACGAGGTCGCAGCGGCAGACAGCCCGCTTGCGCGTGGACTCGAGGGCCTCCGCGCGGGCGCTGAGCAGCCGACCCTTCCCCGGGCGCAGGTAGTCGATGGAGAACCCGCTCGTGAGTACCGAGGGCCCCAGAACGCTGCCGCCGGCGAAGGTGAGGGCGTTGTCCGCCGCGTAGGAGAGCACCCCGCCGTGCAGGAACCCGTTCTGTTGGAGGAGGTCGTCACGGACGTCGACCTCCAGGACGACCCTGCCGGGCTCGAAGGCGGCGATCCGGGCCCGGACCAGCTTGCTGAAGGGTTGTGCGTCCAGGACGAGGTTGGCGAGCTCCGGGGTGATCTCGTCGGCCACGGCTTCCTCCTACTTGTTGGTACAGCAACTGTAGGGCGCGTTTTGGTTGCTTCTCCAGAGAATTCGTCCAACCCTGGCCAGTTGACCCAATTGTGGTGATTTGACGCCTAATGTCCCCCTTGAGTGGAGGGGGACATCATGCGAGTTTCCACATTGGTCCCAGCAGCCACCGTCCTACTCGCCGTCTCCGGATGTGCCTGTGGGCCGGACTTCGCCACCCCCACCGGTGACGGGCAGCAGGAGACGGAGAGCCCGGGGCAGCGGGCCCCGGAGAACGGGCCGGGCACCCACGGGCCACCGGAACCGGCGGAGGAGGGCCCGGCGGAACCCGGCTCACCGGGACCCACCGCCGACGACGAACCCCCTGAGGAGACCGGCCCCACGACCGGACCCGAGGACGGTGGCGGAGCCGCGACCGCGGACGAACCCGTCCGCCTGGCCCTGGGTGCAACCCACACCTTCGAGGACGGCTTCACCGTGACCATGGGCGCGGTGGAACGCCGCACCGAACCGGCTGAGGCCGCCGCGGACGGCTCCGACACCGCGCCCGACGACGCCTCCCCGGACGAGGACGGCGAACCCGCAGACGATCCGGGCTACGAGGAAGGCGAAGCGGACCCCGACACTCCCGAGGACGAGTCCTGGCCCGAGGAGGACGAGTCCTGGCCCGAGGAAGACGACCTCGAGGACCCCGAAGACGCCGAGGACCTCGAAGACCTCGAGGAAGAGGACTCCTGGGCCGAGGAAGACGAGGACGTGCCCGAGACCGAGGACGACCTTCCCGTTGAGGAGCCCGTCGAGGAACCAGCGGAAGAATCCCTCGAGGACGGCGACGACTACTACGCCTGGAGCGTGGACATCGTCAACGACGGGGACGAGGACGTGTACACCGGAGCGGTCCTCAGTGCCTGCTCCGTCGGCGACCCGCTGACAGCGTCCGGGGCGCCCTTCCTGGGCGAGGCGCTCGCACCTCCCGCCCACCTCACCCCGGAACAGAACGCCGCATGGGACGAGGACTGCTGGTCCGACGAGGACGACTCCACCCTCCAGTGGACCCTGGAGTTCCTGAACGAGGAGGGCGCACGGCTCTACCCGGTGCTCGTCTTCGAGGGCCGGGTGGACTGAGCCACCGGTGGGCCGTCCGGACCGGGACGGGCAGCGGGCGGCCCACCGGACTCAGGAACCGTAGGGGACCGCGTCGACCAGGGTCACCCGGATGGTCCGGCCGTTGGGCACCGTGTAGGAGCGCTCCTCTCCGGCCCGGGCCCCGATGAGTGCACTACCGAGCGGGGACTCAGGCGAATACACGCTCACCCCGTCCGACGCCGCGCGGTCGCGCACCCCGAGAAGGAACGTCTCGGTCTCGGGGTCGTCGCCGTAGCGGACGGTAAGGACCATGCCGGGCTCGGCGACACCGTCGTCTGGCGGTGTCTCCCCGATGACCGCGTCCCGCAGGATCTCCTGGACGCGGGTGACGCGCGCTTCGCGGGCGTCCTTGTCCTCAGGGATGGGGAAGCCGTACTCCTCGGCTCTCGACGGGTCGGCCGTTCCGGTGAGGACCGCCAGTTCGGCGGAGAGGCGTTCGTGGGTTCCCGGGGTCAGCCAGGTGCTGTTGGACATCGTGTGTCTCCTTGTGGATCGTGTCGCCCGGTACGCGGATGCATCCGGTACACGGAGTCGTCCGGTATGAAGGGCGCCCCGCCGGATGTCCGACGGGGCGCTGATGGAACGTGCGGGGAGCGGGTCAGCGCAGGGGGTCGAAAGGACGCAGGGTCTCGGGAAGCGTGCCGGTGGCGACCGCTCTGGCGAGCAGGCGGCCGGTGATCGGACCGTGGGTGAGGCCCCACATGCCGTGCCCTCCCGCCACGTACAAGCGGGGGATCCTGGTGGGACCGATCAGCGGCAGGCCGTCCGAGGTGACCGGGCGGGAACCCACCCACTCGTCGGTACGCGCGGAGAGGTCGACCCCGGTCAGGTACGGCCCGGCCGAGGCGGTGATCGCGTCCATCCGGCTCTCGCTCCTGGGCGCCTCGATGTCGCGGAACTCCATGGTTCCGGCGACCCTCAGGCCCTCGCCGTGCGGGGTGCAGGCCACCCGGGCCTCGGGCAGGTAGAGCGGCCCCGGCACGGGTCGGACGGTGGGCACCGTGAAGCTGTACCCCCGGCCCGCGCGGAGCGGGACGTCCACCCCCCAGGCGCGCCCGTGGCGGCCGAGCCAGGCCCCCGTGGCCACAACGACCGCGTCCGCCGACTCCGTCTCCCCGTGCGCGGAGCGCAGCGTGAAGCGGCCCTGACGGGCCTCGACGCCGGTCACCCGGAACCCCTCGATGACGCTCCCGCCGCGCTCGCGCACCGAGTCCGCGAGGGCGTGTGTGTACAGCCCGGGATTGATGTAGCGCTGGCCGTCGATCCGCACGCCCGCTCGGACCGCGTCCGAGACGAACGGGCTCTGTCCGCGCGCCGCGTCCCGGTCCAGTGCGGAGTAGGAGAGGGGCAGCCCGGACGCGCGGGCCTGGTCCAGCTCCATGAGCAGGTGCGCGGCCTTCTTCTCCTTCGAGAACAGGGCGGTGATCGGGCCCTCCTCGACCTTGGCCGACACACCGGTCTCGGACAGCTCTTGGAAGGTGTCCAGGCTGGCGGAGCTGAGCGGGACGTTGCCGCGCAGGGCCCGCTCCCAGGTGGACTGCCTGCTGTTCAGGGCGAAGGAGGCCAGGAAGCGCAGGAGGCCGGTGTCCGTGGTCGGCGGGACGGACAGCGGGGCGTTCGGGTCGAGAAGCGCCTGCAGTCCGTGTTGGAGGACCCCCGGCTCGTTGAGCGGAATGGCCAACCCCGGCGCGATCCAGCCCGCGTTGCCCCAGGACGAGCCCGAGGCCACCGTGTCGCGTTCGACCACGGTGACCCCGACCCCGTACTTCTGAAGGAACCAGGCGGTCGAGAGGCCGACGATCCCGGCCCCGACGACGATGACGGTACGCGGTGATCCCGCGCCCTTCGCGGACATGGCGTGTTCTCCTGTGCGTACTGGGTGACAGGTGCGGTGCCGCACCCGACCAGAGTCTCTCCCGGAAGCCGCGCCCGACCTTTGTCCTAGCCGAACAATCTCGGCGTACCCTCGTGTGACAGACCGACAACGGACCGACAGCCGCCGGAGGCGTTCCGTGGTACTGCTCGACCGCCTGGTCACCATCCTCGGTACGTACGGCGCCCGGCTGTGGGGACCGCGCCCCACCGGTGACACGGCCCTGCACGGGGTGGCCTTGCACGATCCGGCCGTCCCCGGCCCTGAGGAGGCCGACGTCTTCCTCGCTGTGGGCGTCACCGATCCGCTGCACGCGGTCGAGCTCGCCGAGCGCTCCAGAGCCCTGGCCGTCGTGGTGCGCACGGAGCTGGACGACGAGGGCGGTCGGCACCGCGAAGCGGTCGCGCGCGCCGCGGAGAGCGGCATCGCCCTGCTCGGCGTCGATCCCGCGGTGTCCTGGGGGCAGGTCGCCGGGGTGGTGTACGGCCTGGTGCTGGAGGGCGGTGAGACCGAGGCGGGGCGCGGCCCGGCGGACCTCCCCGCGCTCGCGGACGCGGTCGCCGCACGGGTCGGCGGCCCGGTGACCATCGAGGACCCGCGCCTGCGCGTACTGGCCTACTCGGACCGCCAGACCGACGCGGACCAGGCCCGGTGGGACACCATCCTGGGCCGCCGGGTCCCCGACGCGGTCCAGCGCCACCTGGAACACACCGGGGTCACCGCACACCTGGCCTCGTCCGCCGAACCGGTGTACCTGCCGCCGGAACCCGACCTCGGCCTGGGCGGACGCACCGCGGTAGCGGTACGCGTCGGCCGTGAGTTCCTGGGCTCCCTGTGGGCCGTGTGCGACGGGCCCTTGGACGCCGAGCACTCGGCGCAGCTGACCGAAGGGGCCCGCACGGTGGCCCTGCACCTGCTGCGCACCCGGGTCAGCGCGGACCTGGAACGCCAGGTCGAGTCCGACCTGGTGAGCCGACTGCTTGAGGGTGCGATGGACCCGACCGAGACCGCCGGGCGACTGGGGCTCGCCCCGGTACCGCACCGGGTGGTGGCCCTACAGGCGCACACCCCGGACGAACGCCACTCCGCCACCCTGATGACCTTCGAACGCGCCACCACCGGTTTCGGCTGGTCGCGCCCGGGGCGGAGCACGGTGTTCGGCAGTACCGTCTACACGATCCTGCCGTGCGGCGCCGATACGTCCCCCGCCCGCAACTGGGTGCGCGAAACCACGCGGGCGCTCCCCGGACACGTGGTCGTCAACGCGGGGATCGGCGGCCCCGCGGAACTGGCCAGGCTCACGGCCAGCCGACGGGAGGCGGACGAGAGCCTCACCCTGCACGCCTCCCGCCCGGAGGGCCCCGCTGTGGCCTACGACGAGTCCTGGGGCGACGTCCTGATCCACCGCCTCCGCATGGCCTCCGCTTCCGGCCGCCGACCGGCCGACGGACCCGTGGCCGATCTCACACGCCACGACGCCGAGCAGGGCACCCGGTACGCGGAAACGCTGCGTGCCTGGCTCCAGGCGCAGGGCGACCCGAACGGGGCAGCGGAACTCCTGGGGGTGCACCCCAACACGGTCCGCCACCGGATGCGGAGGATGGCCGCCGTGACGCCGCTGGCCCTGGACCAGCCCCGGATGCGCCTGGCCCTCGCCATCGCCCTGGAGACACAAGAACAGGAAGATCAGGGATTCTAGGGAGTTGGGGGTGAGGGAGTTGGGGGTAAGGGGTCGTCTTGCCGCTCAACCGTTCTTGACGACGATGGTCTCCACCGTGTTGGCGACGTGTTCGAAGGCGTCGGCCGCGGTCTCCAGCTCCTCGATGACGTCTTTGAGCTTGAGTACGGTCAGCGCGTCGTACTCCCCGCTGAACAGCTTGGCGAGGAGCTTGCGGTAGATGCGGTCGGCCTGGTTCTCCAGCTGGTTGATCTCGATCCAGTAGCGGGTGAGGTCCTTCATGGTCCGCAGGCGCGGCATGGCCTCCGCGGTGAGTTCGGCGGCCCGCTCGAGGACCTCGATCTGGTCGATGATGCCTTTGGGCAGGCGCTCCAGCCCGTAGAGGCCGATGAGGTCGACGGCGGCCTCCATCGAGTCCATCACGTCGTCCAGGTTGGAGGCGAGACGGTAGATGTCCTCGCGGTGCAACGGCGGGGCCGTGCTCTTGTTGAGCCGGCGCATGATCGCGTGGGTGGCGTCGTCTCCGGCGTGCTCGCAGGCACGCATCTTCTCGGTGATGGCCTCGCGGTCGGCACCGTCGCTCATCAGTTCCACCAGCAGGCGGGCCCCGATGACCAGGTTGTTCGCCGAGTCGGTGAACATCTCGTAGTAACTGTCATCACGCGGGCGCAAGCGCAGGCGCACGTCGTTCTCCCGGTGGTGCGGTGGTCTTCCTTGGTGGATGCTAAGGGCGCTGACAGGCTGCTTCAGCGCGACAGTCCAGGGCGGTACACGCTCCGGCCGAGTGTTGGGGAAGGCGGTCCGGGCGCGGTCACCCCTCGTTCATCTGTCTGTCCTGGTGCCTGGAACGCCGTTGGAGACGGGTTCCATCACGATCCTCCCGATCTCGGGCGACACCGGGACGGTTCGGGACGCTACCGTCTCCCGCCCTCGCTGGCCAGCGGGTCACTGAGACCGGAATCACTTCAACTGTCAGAGGTCGGCCGTCGACGTCTCCGGCGATCCCCCGGTGTCCACCTTCGGGCCATTGCCCCGCAATGACAAGTACCCCTGTCATTCGCCCTCTCGCCCGGTTCCGTCCACCCCGCACCGGGGCAGGCCGGACACCCCTGTGGACCAGGCACGAGCCCGGAACGATCTGCCGGACACGTCTTAGGATCTGCGCATGCCTTCAGCCCTGACCCCGAGCGCCGTGCGGCGGCTCCGCACCGCGCTCGACGACCAGCTCTCCGTCCTCGGCGAACCCGCCTTCGAGGGTTCCGACGAGGAGGCCGTGGCCGCGTCCGTCCGGGCGGTCCTTCGGGCCGAGGAGCCACTGCGCCCCGCGTTGAAAGCCGCCGTCCGGTGCAGCCTGGCAGTACTGGCCGACCGCGCCCCCGGACGCAGCCTGGAGGTGCGGGTGCCGCCGTACGGCGCGGTCCAGGTGATCGAGGGACCCAGCCATACGCGCGGCACACCGCCGGGGGTGGTCGAGGCTGATCCGCTCACGTGGCTGCGGTTGGCAGACGGCCGGACCGGCTGGGCGAACGCGGTCGCCGAGCACAGCGTGCGGGCCAGCGGGGTACGCTCCGACCTGTCGTCCCACCTCCCGTTGTGGCGGGAATGACCGGCGCCCCGACCCCGAGTGGCGAGCCGCCCTCAGCCAGCGGCTAAGCTGTGCCTGTGTCGTACTCCGACGGCCGGCTCTCCATGGACCTCGATCCGCTCGAACGCGGCCCGCAGGACGCCTGCGGTGTTTTCGGGGTCTGGGCACCCGGCGAAGAAGTCAGCAAGCTCACCTACTTCGGCCTCTACGCGATCCAGCACCGCGGCCAGGAATCCGCGGGCATCGCCACAAGTGACGGCGAACGCATCGTCGTATACAAGGACATGGGACTCGTCTCCCAGGTCTTCGACGAGGCGACCCTGGACTCGCTGAGAGGCCACCTCGCGATCGGCCACTGCCGCTACTCCACCACCGGTTCCCCGGTGTGGGAGAACGCCCAGCCGACGTTCTACACGGCGCGCGAGGGGGGTCTGGCGCTCGGCCACAACGGCAACCTGATCAACACCCCGGAACTGGCCGCGATGCTGCCCGACCAGCGCCGCGGCGCCACGACGGACACCGAGGTCCTCACCAACCTCCTCGCGGCCAGGGCCAAGGACGGCCAGAGCCTCGAGGACGCGGCCATGGAGCTGCTCCCCAAGGTGCAGGGCGCGTTCTCCCTGGTCTTCATGGACGAGGACACCCTCTACGCGGCGCGCGACCCGCAGGGCATCCGCCCGTTCGTCCTCGGCCGCCTCGGTGAGACCTCCGGCGCCGGCGGCTGGGTCGTCGCCAGCGAGACCGCGGCCCTGGACATCGTGGGTGCCGAGGTCGTCCGCGAGATCGAGCCGGGTGAGCTCCTCGTGATCGACGGCGAAGGGGTCCGTTCCCGCAGCTTCGCCCCGACCAAGCGCAAGGGCTGCCTGTTCGAGTACGTCTACCTGGCCCGCCCGGACACCAGCATCGCCGGTCGCAGCGTCAACTCCACCCGGGTAGAGGTCGGCCGGCGGCTGGCCAAGGAGCACCCGGTCGACGCCGACCTGGTGATCCCGGTCCCCGAGTCCGGCACCCCGGCCGCGGTGGGTTACGCGGAGGCCAGCGGGATCCCGTTCGCCCAGGGCCTGGTGAAGAACTCCTACGTCGGGCGCACCTTCATCCAACCCAGCCAGACCCTGCGCCAGTTGGGTATCCGGCTCAAGCTCAACCCCCTGCGCGAGGTCATCGAGGGCCGTCGGCTCGTGGTCGTGGACGACTCGATCGTGCGCGGCAACACCCAGCGGGCCCTGGTCCGGATGCTCCGCGACGCGGGCGCCGCGGAGGTGCACGTCCGGATCTCCAGCCCGCCGGTGCTGTGGCCCTGCTATTACGGCATCGACTTCGCCACCCGGGCCGAGCTCATCGCCGCGAACCTGACGGAGCGCGAGATCGCCGAGTCGGTCAACGCGGACTCGTTGGCCTACGTCGACCTGGACGAGCTCATCGCCGCGTCCGAGCAGCCCAAGGACCAGCTGTGCCGGGCCTGCTTCGACGGGGTCTACCCGTTGGAGGTCGACGCCGACTCCCAGGGCAAGTACCTGCTGGAGAAGGCCTGCGGCACCCCGGAAGGCTCCACTCTCGCCACCAGCCCCAAGTAACACGCGCGCGGGCCCATCCGGTCCGCCGCGCCCGGAACCGAGTCCGGATCCTCCGGCGTGCCCTGGAACAGGGCCGGGGAGCATTCACACCACCGAAAACGAGGAGAACTCGCGTGGCAGCCGACAGCACAGGGGCGACGGGCGCGTACGCGGCCGCGGGTGTCGACATCGCCGCCGGTGAGCGCGCCGTCGACCTGATGAAGCGTCACGTCGCGCGCACCCGCCGACCGGAGCAGGTCACCGACGCCAGCGGGTTCGCGGGCCTGTTCCGCCTGGACACGGCCAAGTACAAGGACCCGGTCCTGGCCACCTCCACGGACGGTGTGGGCACCAAGGTCATGCTCGCCCAGCAGATGGACAAGCACGACACCATCGGTGTCGACCTGGTTGCGATGGTCGTCGACGACCTCGTGGTCAGCGGTGCCGAGCCCCTCTTCATGACCGACTACATCGCGACCGGTGCCGTGGTACCCGAGCGCATCGCCGACATCGTCGGCGGGATCGCGGAGGGCTGCCACCAGGCCGGGTGCGCCCTCATCGGGGGCGAGACCGCTGAGCACCCGGGGGCCATGGAGCCCGACGAGTACGACCTGGCGGGCGCCGGCACCGGTGTGGTCGAGGGCGACGCGATCCTCGGCCCGGACCGGGTACGCGAGGGCGATGCCGTGATCGCGATGGCCTCGTCCGGGCCGCACTCCAACGGCTACTCCCTGGTCCGCCACATCGTGGACGGAGCCGACCTGGACCTGTACGCGGAGGCCCCGGAGCTGGGCGGGGTACTGGGTGAGGTGCTGCTGACCCCGACCCGGGTCTACGCGAAGGACTGCGTGGCGCTCACCGAAGCGGTGGAGGTGCACGCCTACTCGCACGTCACCGGTGGCGGCCTGGCCGCGAACCTGTCCCGGTCACTGCCGGAGGGCCTCGACGCGGAGCTGGACCGCTCCACCTGGGCGCCGACCCCGGTTTTCGGCTACTTGTCGGAGAAGGGCGGCATCACCCGGGACGACATGGAGGCCACGTTCAACATGGGCGTGGGCATGGTCGCGATCGTGGCGGCAGCCGACGCGGACCGCGCACTGGGCGTACTCGCCGACCGCGGGGTTCCGTCCTGGCGCCTGGGCGAGGTCCGGAGCGGTTCCGGGCAGGCCGTGCTGACCGGCGAGTACCGGACCGCGTGAACAGGGACGCGAAAATAGCCGGTGCGAACCACCTGGGTGGTTCGCACCGGCTATATCCACCTGTCCGCGACGGCTTCCGGTCGGAAAACCGTGTCCGCTACAGGTCAGCGGTTGTTGTCCGAGCGACCCGAAAGTCTCGGCCTCATCCGACGACTACTTGTCGGACTCCGAATACTTCTCGGCTAGATCCGCGTAACGGTCGACCAGGTCGTCCTGAGGATCAGCGTAAGGATCATCCGGTCCAGACGGCCCGGAGTGTGACCCCTCGTCCTCAGCGACACCCAGCTCCGACCGCAGCCGATCAAGGTCGGTCCCACCGGTGCTGTACTTGAGCTTCCGGGCGACCTTCTGCTGCTTGGCCTTGGCTCGGCCGCGCCCCATTGGCTCGACCCCCTCAACGATTGGGTTCCGACGAACCCCAGATCACTTACTAACCCGCACTACCGGGCTGACGGCCGCCAAACGCGACTGACGGCGTGCGCCAGCTTACGTACACATCCAACCGTACCTGGTCGGACCCCGCCGTGCCTACGCCACCCGGGTGTGACGGATGTGGCGTACGCACGAGATCCCCTCCTACCAGGCACTTCTCACGGTGAGTGCCTGAGGCAACGATCTGTGCCACGATTCGATCGTGCTGCCCTACACCGCCTATCTCCGCGTCTACCAGCCCATCGCGGCCTTCTCTCCCCGCGACCGCAGGTACTGGGAAGGATACGCGGAGTCCACGGACCGACCGAAGCGGGTCAACGCCCTGGCCTCCGAGCACGCCGCGAGCCTGAGCAGACTCATCACCACGCCGCCGGTCGTCGCGCCCTCCGAGGAGAGCCGCGACGCCTACCTCCGCCGCGTGAACGAGCGCCTGTACGTGTGCCCGTGGCAGACCCGGCTTCGCTCCTGGCGCGCCTTCGACGAGTTCGCGGACTCCATGCCGACACCGCTGGTCGAGGCCTTCGTCCCCGCTCCGGAGGCCGAGCGGGCCGAGGCCGGCTACCGGCAGTGGCGCGACTCAGGGGCGGAACTGTATCCGGGGATCCTGTCGAGCAACTGGACGGTCCCGGCTCCCTGGTTCATCCCGTTCGAACACCAGGAGCGGTGCCTCGTGCTGTCGGCAGGCTCCACCAGGACCCTGCTGTACCTGACCAAGACCGCGCAGGCCCATCGGCGCCTCGAGCACACGGTAGCGGTGCTGAGCGAGCACATCGGGCAGCACGCGGTCTCCACGTCCACCGAGCAGCTCATGGACTGGCTCTCGCTGACCGCCCACCCCGACTCCCTCCTCGAACTCGACTACGGAGGCCTGCCGCACCTGCTCAGCGACGAGCACCTGAGCGAGGACCGCTCCGTCGCCGAGGTGACCGAGGCAGTCGAGGCACTCGAGAAGGGTGACCGGGTCCGGGTCACGGAGCTCCGCAGGAGGCTCGCACGGCGCTGGAAGTCGGTGCGCGCCCTGGAGCACGCCAACTGACGGTCATGGAATCACCAGATTTTCATGGACACTCGCCGATCAACTGTCGTTATCGAGGCGGCTGAGAGGCCCCGCGCCACGCCGCGAGCCAACCTGGTACACCAGGTTTCTCGCCCGCGGCTTGCTCACTTTCCGCACGTTACGGCGGCGCGGAGGCGGACACCCCCAGGGCACGACATCAAGCATCGTGAAACTGGGCATAACGCCCGATAGGGATCGACGTAGACTGTAGCCATCCGGTCACTGAGTGCACCCTGAGTAATCGAGAAACCCTTGCCACGCCGAGGATGCGCGTGGCCCGACCCGCCAACCGAAGCGGGCCCGCGCCCTTGGCGCCTCCCCGCCTGACTCTTCTCCTTCAAGCAACTGACCAGGGCTTCCATCCCCCTCTCCCGAGCTCGACCCCCGGGTTTCGGTCAGCCCTGCCCTAGCACTTCGGGCACTCCGGATCGAGAAAAACGAGGCCCGAGAACGAAGTTTTGACCGAATACGCCACATGCCACTAAACGTGTCGCTAGAATCACTTAGCGTGACGCGGCCACGGGCGGCTTTTGTTGGCCCCCCACGTGCAAAGTTGCTTGGAGTGGTCGCGTAATCACCTCGGGTGATGCCAATATGGACCTAGCGAAAATATTGGACATCCGGGCCAAGTGCCAGGAATAAGGCTCAAGGATCGGCACACAGATCCAGGAGGAGAGGCCGTACACATGTCAACTCGCACGCCCGAGGCGGAGCCCCTGTTGACCCCCGCCGAGGTTGCCACCATGTTCCGCGTGGACCCCAAGACCGTGACACGCTGGGCCAAGGCGGGCAAGCTGACCTCGATCCGCACCTTGGGCGGCCACCGCCGCTACCGCGAGACTGAGGTCCGCGCTCTGCTGGCCGGAATCCCCAGCCAGCGTACGGAGTGAGATCCCCGGTCTGTGCCGATTCCGGGGGGAACGGCCGGACGGACTCCGGCTGCTGACGAAGGTCCAGGGCGGGTCACCCAGGCGGGGTGGCCCGCCCAACCGTGACCGGCCCAGCGCAGACAGCCCCGCCTCCGCCACACGGCCGCGGTCAGTCCTCGATCTGGTCGTCCATGGCGGTGGTGCGCTTACGGGCGAGGAAGGAAGCGGCCGCGCCGCCACCCACCGCCACGACCGCGGCGGTGACCAGTGCGACGATCGAGCTGCCGGTCGTGGCCAGTCGGCTGCTGGGGGCGGCGGTCTCCTCCAGTTCCTCCCCGCCCCGGTCGCCGTCGTCGGACTTGGTCGCCGACACGTGGGTGGATCCGACCGCCCACGAGTCGGCGAAGTCCACCGCGAAACCGCTGTCGCGGTCCGGCTCGCCCACCTGCACCCAGACCGTGAGCGAGGAACGGATGCCCTCACCGACCCAGTCCTCGTCCTCGTCCTCGAAGCCCGCCTCGTTCACCAGGAAGCGCACACTGACGGGCACCTCGTCCAGGACGTCGCCGCTGTCCTCGTCGTAGACCTCCAGCGTGTCCTCGACCGTGTGGTCACCGTCGAAGTGCGGAACCGGATCGCCGAAGGCGGTCAGCTCGCCGTGTTCGAAGGTCGCCTCGGTCCGCCCGTCGTAGTCGGCGACGGCGCTGCTCCGCAGGCCGCTGAGGGTGAACTCGAGTGCGTTGCCGTCAGCGGAGACGTTGTCGGACCCGCCCTCACCGAGGATCACGGTGTCCTCGTCCTCATCCTCGTCCTCAGCCGGGCTCGAGGCGCTGGGGGAAGCCGAAGGGCTCGCGCGAGGTGTGTCCGGGTCGGTCTCCTCCGCCCGCTGGGGCTCTCGGTCCCCGGAACCGCCCCCCCGGTCACCGCCCTCCACACCGGGCTCCGACTCGTCCTGGCCGTCGCGTCCCTCCTCGGACGGCCCCGACGGCGGTGCCGACGGCGGTGCCGACGGCGGTGCCGATGGCGACTCCGAGGGCTGCGTACCCTCAGCGCCCTCCCCGTCCGGGTCGACCATGCCGAGGTCGATGAGGTCGTCGACGCTGAGCCGGACCGACGCCCGCTCGACCACCGACTCCGCCTTCGACCCCTCGTCGTCGACCAGCGTGCTGCTCTCCCCCGTGACCTCCGCGTACTCGGCCAGGGGGCCGAAGAGCTCTGCCGCCTCCGCACCGTCCTCGGTGTCCCCGCCGAAGCTGATGGCGGTGGAGTAGCCCGTGACAAGATCCCCGTCGGTGACCCAGGCCTGGGCGTTCGCCCAGACGAGCTGGCCGGCCGAAGCGGGGGCGGCGGACGCGATGCCGAGCGCGCCGAGCGCCACGGCAAGGGTCCCACCGGCGAGGAGGCGGCGGGCGGACGATTTGGCGGGAGTCACCACAACACTCCTGTTGTATCTGGGGGATGCCCGGCTGAGCCGGTCCCGCACGGCGCTGACGCGACGGTCGGGATGTGCGGGCCGACCTGGCGGGCCGGGCGCGGTGTTCTGGGGCGGAGGGTCGTGACACCCGTCCGGTCGGGGGGACTGGTCTGTGTGGAGATCCGTGCACGGAGCGTTCCACACGGCGAGCCTAGTCCCTGGATCACGAAACGGAAACCGTTCGGCCGACGCTGGACCCATTCCCCGGAGGATCAGGTACTCGACCCGGATGACCGCCGTGAACTGCGAGAACGACAAAGGCCCCGGGGAGCGGCCTTGAATCCGCCCTCCCCGGGGCTCGGTCACACGAGCCTCAGCCGCTCACCGCGACCAAGACTGCCGACTCAGTTGAACCCGCCGACTAGTTCTCGTCGGTCTCGTCGAACTCGTCGGAGGCGTTGTTCTTCTTGCGGCGCGCCAGGTAAGCGGCAGCGCCACCACCTGCGGCGATCACGGCACCAGCGGCGACCAGAGCGGCGATCGGGCTACCGGTGACGGCCAGGTCGTCATCCGTGCCCTTGTCGTCGCCGTCGTCCTTACCGTGGTCCTTGCCGTCCTTGTCGTCGCCGTCGTCCTCGTCCTTGCCGTCGTCCTTGCCGTCCTCGTCCTTACCGTCGTCCTTGCCGTCCTCGTCCTTACCGTCGTCCTTGTCGTCCTCGTCCTTGTCGTCCTCATCCTTGTCGTCATCGTCGTCCTCGACGACGAGGTCAGAGGTACCGACGGAGGCGTCAGCGATGTGGAAGTCGATCTGGCCCAGGAGGCCGGCGTCAAACCCGGCGAACAGGGCGACGTAGGCCCCGTCCCAGGTGATGTCCTCGTCGTAGACGTCGTCGAACTCGGCGGCTTCGTCAAAGTCGAAGGTGCTGATGTCGAGGTCGAGCTCGTTGACGTTCTCGGTGATGTTGCCCGGGTGGAATTCGGTGGTGTACTCACCGTCCCAGGGCTGGGTGATGGAGATCGAGGCCTCGGTGAACTCGACATCGATGACGAGCTCTTCCTCGTCGAGCGTCTCGACCTTCTCGTCCTCGGCGAAGGTCTCGACATCGCCCTCGCTGCTCTGCAGTTCGGTGTCCGCGGAGTCGATGATGCCCAGGGCGTCCTCCAGCGTGAGCTGGGCGTGGGCGTTGTTCACCGTCACGGTGGAGTGCACACCCTCGGCGTCCACGCGGGTGTCCGCGTCGGCGTTGACCGACAGGTAGGTCTCCGGCTCGAAGTCGAAGCTGTCGCTCGCCGCACCCTCCGTGCCCTGGGGCGTGCCTTCCAGGACGACGGACTCACCGGCGATGTTGGCGACGGCGGAACCGTGCAGCACGGTGTCGGCGTTCGCGGGCAGGGCCGCGGCCATGGACAGGGCACCGAAAGCGACGAAGGTCATTCCGCCCTGCATGACTCGGCGGGCGGTAAGACTACGAGTGTTGCGCAAAACAATCCTCATTCGGAACGTTCCAGCCCGGGTAGGACTGGCCTGGCCACGCGATCCAGCCGGAAAACCCAGCGGGAAGGTCTTGGAACACGGTGCACGAACCAGGTTCGGGTAGGGGGATGGTGGGGGCGTTCAGAAGCCCACCACCTGGGGAAACCGTGGAGTTCGGGGCTTGGTGCCGGTGAGGGACTGGAGGCTGCCAAGCCGTTGTGTGACTCCCGATTTCCAAGAGGGACACTACCGGCCAACAAAGATCAAATCACCTATGCGCGATTACAAGCAGATCACGATGCACCATTAATCGCCCTCGGTGATCACGCGGAATAATCTGTGTGATTCTTTTATCCCGAAGTAAACCGCTCCCAATCCGGCGCGTCACGCGAAGCGGACCGAAGAACGGAACCTTTTATTAGCTGCGCAAACACCCTTTTGCGCGGAGCCCGTTCACCAATCCTGTCCGGATGTGGACTTCGATGAGGCGCCCTTCGTTCGGTGACCTCCGGTACACGGTGCGGAGTCCACAGGCATGACTGAGGCCCCGGGGAGCTGTGGCTCCCCGGGGCCCGGTCACACGAGTCTCAGCCGCTCCCGGCGACCAAGACCGCCAAGACGACCGATACGGCCAGACGGCCGACTAGTTCTCCTCGGCCTCGTCGAACTCGTCGGAGGCGTTGTTCTTCTTACGACGCGCCAGGTACGCAGCGGCGCCACCACCGGCGGCGATCACGGCACCAGCGGCGACCAGAGCGGCGATCGGGCTACCGGTGACGGCCAGGTCGTCATCCGTGCCCTTGTCGTCACCCCCGTCCGTACCGTGGTCCTTGCCGTCCTTGTCGTCGCCGTTGTCCTCGTCCTTGCCGTCGTCCTTGTCGTCCTCGTCCTTGCCGTTGTCCTTGTCGTCCTTGTCGTCGCCGTTGTCCTTGTCGTCCTTGTCGTCCTCGTCCTTGTCGTCATCGTCGTCCTCGATGACGAGGTCGGAGGTACCGACAGCAGCTTCGGCAAGGCTGAACTGGAGCCAGAACGCGTCCTCCGCGGTGATGGTCGCGAAGAGGCCGTTGTAGGCCACGTCCCACGTGATGTCGTCCTCGAAGCGGTCGTCGACCCCTTCCTCTTCGCCCGAGACCGGCTCGGACTCGACCTCGACCGGGCCCTCCGCGTGGTGCACGATGGCTTCGGGCGCGTCGTTCTCGACGAAGTACTCCTCGTTCCAGTCCTTCTTGACGCCGACCGTGCCGTCGACGAACTCGACGTCCAGGACGATCTCGTCGTCGTCCGCGTCGAGCGTGCCGAAGACCTCTTCGTCGAGCTCCTCGACGTCGCCTTCGCTGCTCTGCAGGTCGTCGTCCGACTCCTCGATGAGCTCCTCGATGTCCTGCATCGTGAGCTGGAAGTGGGCGCTGTTCACCGTGATGGAGGAGTGGGTGCCTTCGTCGTCCACCCAGTTGCGGGCTTCGGCGTCGACCGTGAGGTAGGTCTCCGGCTGCTCGTTGAAGCTCTCGCTGATCTCGTTCGGGGTGCCCTGCGGCGTGCCGTTGAGGGTGAGCTCGTACCCGGCCACGTTGGCGGTGGCGGAGCCGTGCAGCACGGTGTCGGCGTTCGCGGGCAGGGCCGCCGCCATGGTCAGAGCGCCGAAGGCGACGAAGGTCATCCCGCCCTGCATGACACGGCGTGCGGTGAGACTACGAGTGTTACGCAAAACAATCCTCATTCGGAACGTCCCAGACCGAGGGGATCGGACTGGGCCTGGCCACGCGACCCACCGCCTGGCAAGCAGGCGGGGAGAACTCGGAGCACGGAGCACGAACCAGGTTCGGATAGGGGGAGGTCGGGGCGTTCAGAAGCCCACCACCTGTGGAAACCAGGGAGCCCCGGGTGTGGTGCCGAAGAGGGACAGGGGGCTACCGAGCCGTTGTGTGGCTCCCGATTTCCGAGAGGGACACTACCGGCCCACAAAGATCAAATCACTCACTCCAGATCACAAGCAGATCACGATACCTATTTGGTCGCCCTCGGTGACCATCCATTGTGATCTGCGTGATTCTCTTTTGCGCAAGTAAACCGCCCTCGACCTGCCGCGTCGTGCGCGACCGCGCAGAACGGCACCTTTATCAGCCGCGCCGGCGTCCATTGTGCAGAACTCGTTGGCCAAGCCTGTCCGGATGTGGACTTCGACAATGCGCCCTTCATCCGGATTCATCTGGTACATGGGGTGGTGTCCACCGGCTAGGTTGTGGTCATGCCCGTCTCCGAACCATCGGGGCGCCGGAGCCGCGCCACCCGCGCCCTGTCCCTGCTCTGTCTCGCCGTCCTCTGGACCGCGGCCTGCGCGGCCCCGGCCGACGGCGCGCCCGAAACCGACCCGACAGCCGCTCCACCGCTGCCCGGCCCCGAGGACCAGGACGACGGGGACGGTGACGGGGACGGCGAGAACGGCGACTCCCCGTCCGAAGACGAACCGGAACCGCCGGGCGACGGCCCTCTCGGTGACCGGGTGGTGGTCATCGACCCGGGTCACAACGGCGGCAACGCCGACGCCCCCGACGAGATCAACGCCCAGGTCCCCGACGGCGTCGGCGAGAAGGCCTGTGACACCGTCGGCAGCGAGACCGCGAACGGCTACGCCGAACACGAGTTCAACTGGGACCTGTCACTGCTCGTCCAAGAACGGCTGGAGGCCGACGGGGCCACGGTGATCCTCACCCGGGAGGACAACGAAAGTGTCGGCCCCTGCATCGACGAGCGCGCCGAGATCGGCAACGAGAACGAGGCCGACGCCGCCCTGTCCATCCACGCCGACGGCGGACCGGAGCCGGGACGGGGTTTCCACGTCATCACCCCCGGAGTGATCCCCGACCTCACCGAGGAAATCGTGGAGCCCTCCGCCCTGCTGGCCGAGGACATCCGTCGCGAATACCTCGAGGGGAGCGACATCCCCTACGCCGACTACCTCGCCGACGAGGGACTGGATGAACGCACGGACCTGGGCGGGCTGAACCTGTCCACGGTGCCGAAGGTGTTCCTGGAGGCTGGCAACATGCGCAGCACCGAGGACGCCGAACTCCTGGAGGACCCCGAGTGGCGGGAGGGCGCCGCCGACTCCGTCGCCCGCGGGGTAGCGGCCTACCTCCTTCGCGAATAAGGCCCCCTTCGCGAATAGGGCCTCAGGCGCGGGTAGGGCGCGTCCACACCCGGCCAAAACTACCGGTCGGTATGGCGTAGACCACCGCCCACCGGCATAATGCCATCATGCCCCCGGCCACACCGCCCGCGTCCGAATCACACGCGGGCCCGTGATACTGCCCCTTCGAACCTCGTGAACTGCACAATGGGGACCATGCCTCTGACACCGGCGGACATCCGCAACCAGAAGTTCCACACGGTGCGTCTGCGCCCGGGCTACAACGAGGAGGACGTCGACGAGCTCCTCGACCGGATCGAGGCCACCCTTGTGGCGTTGGAGGGCGGGCCGCGGAAAGGCCCGCTGATCACCGCGGACGAGATCCGCAACTCCCGCTTCCGCACCACCCGGATGAGCCCCGGGTACCGCGAGGACGAGGTGGACGACTTCCTCGACCGCGTCGTCGCCGACCTCGCCGGCCGCGGCCTCGGCCAGCCCGCGGCGCCACCCCCGCTGCCGCCGCACCCGGGACAGGTCGGCGCACAGCAGGCCCAGCAGCATCCAGCCCAGCCGCACCCAGCCCAGCCGCATCCGGGCCAGCGAACGCCCAGCCAGCCAGGCCCCGGGCAGCCGCAGCCGGTCCATCCCCACCCGGCGCAGGGATACCCGGGCCAGGACAGGCAGGACCTGCCGCCGACCGGAGCGCCCGCACCAGGACCGCGGATGGGCCCCAAGGACGTCCGGGACCAGCGCTTCGCCACCACACGGCTGACCACCGGTTACAACGAGCAAGAGGTCGACGAGTTCCTGGACCGCGCCGAATACACGCTGCACGTCCTCCTCCAGGGCCGTCCGGAACGGGCGACCCTGACCTCCGACGACGTGGAGCGGGCCCAGTTCGCCACCACCCGTGCACGCCCGGGGTACGACCCTGCCCAGGTCGACCGCTTCCTGGACGTCCTCGCCGACGAGCTGCGCCTCCACGAGCGCTCCTAGGCACGCCCGTGCCTGCTGTTCGGCCGGGCAAAGCGCCGGACACGCCCTGTCTCGGGACACGCCGTCTCCGCCAACCCCACGCAAAGGAAAGCGGAAAGTAATATTTAGACACAGGGAGTAATCGTCCCTTGTCGCCGGCGGCCCGAGGGGAGCACCATGCCACACGCGACGCCGCCCGGGGGCCACGCCCCCGCATGCTCGGTCTACGGGGTCCCCGGCTGTTCCCCCGCACCGGGGCCGGGCGGCACGTACTCGGCCTCACTGCACGGCCATTCGCGCGAGCTCTGTTCCGTGGACTCAGACGAGGAGGTCGTCGCCGCAGCCGCGCACCCCTGGGAGAAGCCGCTGGTCGCGCTGTGCGTGATGGTCTCGCTGGTGTTCGCCGCGGCACTGGTGCGGCTGGTGTGGTCGGTGTCGGGGTCCGCCCTGTGGACCGTGGTGTCTCTCCTGGTCACCCCCCTGGTCTGCTGGGCCGCGCGCGGACTGCGCTACGCCCGGGAACGCGCGGAGTCGGTGCGGATCTCACCCACCCAGTTCCCTGAGGCCTATCGGATGGTGGTGTCGCTGTCCGCGGACACGGGGCTGGCGCGGAACCCGGAGGCGTACGTGCGGTTGGGCCCGGTTTCTGCGCGGGCCGATGCCGCCGCACACGGCCTTCGCACCTACTTGGCCCTACCCGAGACACTGTTCGACGAGGGTGGTCGGCCACGCGACCCGAACGCCCTCGCCTTCCTCATCACGCACCAGATCGGCCACATCGCCGCGGGCCACACGGGGTACTGGCGCAGGGTGGCCACCCTGGGCGCCGAACTGGTCCCCGGGCTGGGCGCGGCCCTGTCCCGCGCCAACGAGTACACGGCCGACAACCACGCCCACGCGCACCTGCCCGAGGGCACCCACGCCGTGTCCCTGTTCGCCGGGGGGCCGCACTTGTACACGCGGGTGAACATCGGTGAGATGGCGGCCCGGGCACGGACGGACCGGGGGTGTTCGCTGCTGCTCTACCACCTGCTCTCCCGGCGCCCCAGCAACACGCGGAGGATGGCCGCGCTGCGCGACCGCGACCGCCGCGGCCGGGTCTTCCTCTGACCCGACACGCCCACGCCAGACTTGACGGTATCGAACACCAGTTCGATATGCTGTTCGTGTGAGTCTCCTGAACGAACAGATCGACGTCCGTTCCACCAACGGTGGAAACCCCGCCCAGTTCACCTGGCGCGGCCGCACCTTCCGGGTGCGCAGGATCATCGGCGACTGGCCCGCGCGCCCGGGGGCACCGGGTGTTCCGGCCACGGGGATCCATCTCCTGCGTGTCTCCGCCGAGTCCGAGTCGGGCGAACCGAGCATCATCGACATCACCCGGGACACCACCTCCGACCGCTGGACCATGCGAAGGCAGTGGCACTAGGGGTGCCCAACGCCCCGCTCTGCGCGGCGGCCTCCCGAACTACGTCCGGGTCCGGGGTGGTGCTGGAGTTCGGCCCAAGTGCTGGAGTTCGGCCCAGGTGCCGGGGTTTGCTGTGAGGTGCGGGTTTCCCCGTTTCCTGCCGCCCGATGGTGGCCGTCTCCGCTACGCGCCTCAAGGTCGTCGCCGTCGAAGCGCTGGCGCGCTATCGAAGGGCGCTCCACCTTGACCCGCTTCGCTACGACGGCGGGTTGGCGGCTATCAGGAAACGGGGGACGTGTGGTCGGGGAGGCGATGGGCCCGGAGGGCCAACGGCACAAGCACGGCCTGGCGGCCGTCAGCCGCCACTCCACCGGAGCGTTGACGCCTGGCGGTGTCGCGGCCGGTCATGCTCTGCTGCGAACCCCTCGGCCTGGGGGCCGATGCCTGCCACTCCGCCGGCGCTGTGACGGCTGGGGGTGTCGCGGCCGGTCATGGTGGGCGGCGAACCCCGGATGGGGTCGAGGGCCGGGGTGAGCCCGGGTGGGCATGGGTGCGTGCGGGTAGGGGCCCGGCGGTGACGGGGTGTTTGGTGGGGTGTTTGGTGGGGTGTGGTGGTTGGGGGTGGTCGGTTACGGGTTCGGGGGTGGGGCTGGGTCCCCGTCCCCACCCGGGTCCCCGCCCCGGTTCTGGCCTCGGTTTCGGGTGCGGCCCGACCACATCCGGCGGTCCTGGCGTACCGACCACCGGTGCTTGATCTGGTTGTGGGTCGCGCACAGCGGCTGGATGTTGGCGGCGCTGGTGGTGCCGCCCTGCCAGAACTCCACGATGTGGTCAGCCTGGGTCCAGGGCAGGGGCACCTCGCACCCGTACTGCCAGGCGCAGCTGGTGTGGCCGTGGAAGGCGGCCGCCCGGATGCGGGGCGGGGCCAGTCGGCAGGAGCGGCCCACGTCCAGGACCTGGCCGTTCTTCTGCTCGATGACCAGGCGGCGGATCCAGCTCTCACCGAGGAGTTCACGCACCACCGAGATGGGCACGACCTGCCCGGTCTCGGTGGTGGCCGGGCTGGCGTCTTCGGCTTCCTCGTTGCCGGCCAGGCTGGTGGCGGGCACGGTGATGTTGATCAACGCCGTGGCCGTGGTGGGGGTGTCGCACCCCTGGTGGGACTGGGCGAAGCCCAACGCGGCCATGAGGGCGTCGTAGGTGCGCTCGTACTTGGACAGCCCGTCTTCGGGGTGGAAGGGCACCTGGTAGTTGTCCAACGCCACCTGCAGGCGCAGCGCATCGGCGGGTGAGCCCCACACCTGGAACAGGAAAGTTTTGTCGAAGGTGGTGACCAGCTGGGCACCCCGGGCGGCGTGGGCGGCCGCGTGGTCCTTTTCCACCTTGTTCGGGTTGAGCCCCATGCACAGCTGGTGGGCGAAGCGGGTGATCTGGCCCACCGACATGTTCGGCCGGGTCTCCTTGAACCCCAGGATCCCGAACTCCATTTTCGCCCGGAACAGCTCCGGGTCGGGGTGGTCGCCCTTCTCCCTTTTCTCCACCCCCGCATCGGCGCCCTTGATGACGGCGGCGGCCTCGCCCACCGACAGCATTCCTTGCGCCAGTGCTTCCCGTGTGGGGGTCATTTCCTGGCGGAATTCGGCCCGCCCGATCAGGGCCAGGTCATTAGCTTGCGCGGCGGGAATGCCGAAGGCGTGGCGCAGCCACGCCTCCAGGCTCTTCTGCCCGCCCTGCTCCAACAGCTGCCCGGTGGCCTCGAGCTGGGCCAGCCGGGCGGCCATACTGACTTTGATCTGGTCGAGCTGTTCCCACACCCGGGTGGCCTGGTCCAACACCTCACCCGCCGCCCCCAGCGGCACGTCGCGGCCGAAGAAGCCGGCGCTCTCTTCCCGGGCAGCGTCCACCGCGACATCCACCGGGGTGTTCCCGGTGGGGGTGGGTGCTTCAGGAGAGATCGTCATTCTCCCATTATAAACAAAGCACCCGACAATGGGAAGTGTTATCGGAGATAATTCGGGACTACCTGCGCTCGGCAGGCCGGCCGACGCCCCTTTTGGTCGCCATTTTTCCGTCGCCCAGAATGGCCTTTATCCACCCACTCGCCTTGGTGTTTGTCCGCACCTGGAATTCCAGGTCGCTGATAGGGGGTGATCTTGCCCCTGTCTCCACTCTCGACGGCCGAGGGTGGAGACAGGGGCAAGATCATCGGGGAAAGGGCCGCCCGAGAGGGGTTCGCAGCAGAGCATGACCGGCCGTGACACCGCCAGGCGTCAACGCTCCGGTGGAGTGGCCATTGACGGCCGCCAGGCCGTGCTTGTGCCGTTGGGGCCCTCCGGCCCCGAAGGGGCCATCGCCTCCCCGACCACACGTCCCCGCCGAGTAGCCGGGGGGAATCTCACCCCCCGGCCCTCACAGATCCGTACGTGACAGTCTCCCGTCATACGGCTCTTATCACCCTGATCACCAGGAACGAGGAGCGTGCACCGTCCACTCCCACTGCGCGAAATAACGAGGCTTCCTTCTCACACCCTCATCCCACACACGCTGAGCTTTCTTCGCACCCCCCCAACCGCTCATACTTATTACGCATCCAACGCATCAAGTAGGCATTGATACGCTTCAGAAGAGGAAACAACTCCCACTTATTGAAAGCCCCGCAATAGCTCATCCACCCCCGCACGATCGGATTGATCTTCCGCGCGAGATCTTCCGAACTATGGCCAGTCCGATGCTGCAGCCTCCAGGACCGCACCTGAGCACTCATCCTCTTCAGAGCCTGTTTACTGACCGCGGGCGCAAACGACAGGAAGAGACTCCCATCCCACCGCATCGACGCCCTCTGACGAAACGTGAACCCCAAGAACGTGAACTCGACATCGGGGCAATCCCCCGTACGGTCCTCGTCCTTGCAGTACACCACCTTCGTCTTATCCGGATGCAGCTCCAGCCCGACCTCGCCCATCCTGCCCTTGATCGCCTGGAGAACATGGCGGGCCTGCTGCTCACTGGCACAGTGCACCACCACACCATCCACATACCTCTCAAACGTGACCCCCGGAAAACTCCGAGCCATCCACGCATCAAAGGGGCTCTTCCCAGATGAAGGTGTAGGTCGGCCGGGCGCGTCGGTCCGCAGATAGACGTCGAGGTCTCCCGACGATGGAGGTTCCTACGCCATCCATCCGAAAGACCTCGACGTGCCCGACGCTACCCC